>CANRFS010000038.1 GCA_947629965.1 uncultured Clostridia bacterium | reverse complement strand
GCAAGAAATTAGTGAAAAAGAATACAGTATGCTAACAGAAGATGAAAAAAGATTTTATCAAAGAGATTTAACAAGAAGAGGCAATTATTCACTTAATCAAGTTGCAAAAAAGGCAGGAGTAAAAAATTTTGACAAGTTCCATAATAGCGGATATAAAGGCTTATATAATGGTGAAACAGCTGATGATATTGCTAAAAGAAAGGGATTAAGATATAGAGAAGATATTTTAGACAATATGGGAAGTGAAGAACTCGCAGCTAATTTATTTCGCATTACGCAAACGAAATCAAAATTAAAAAGAGATAAAGTTGATACTGAAAAGAAAGCTTGTGATACACATAATAAAATTGGAAAAATAGTTAGAGAAGCAATTAAACAAGCTGGACGGAACTATGCCAGAAGATTTACCTACTCCACAAAAAAGTTTAAAGCAATTAGAAAAAGAAAATAAAAAGGCTATTAAAAAATAGCCTACAAATACTTCTTCAAAGTTTCAACACTATCTTCTTGCATCACAACAAAATCATTTAAAATATTTTTTACATCATCAGCAGCATTTTCATTTTGATTTATTAAACGTCTTCCTTCTATAATTCCCATATTAGTACCTTGCATTAATAATTCTGATAGCTTAGAAGTAGTGCTATCTGTCATAGTTTTCATTTGAATTCCATACCAAGTCATCATTTTATTCATAGCATTTGTTTCATGAGGTTCTTTGTCGCTATAATTAGAATATAAATGATTTACTCTTCTAGAGATATCTCTATATTTATTGTATTCAGTATCAAGGACTTGTTTAAATTTATCATCAGTAACCTTATCAGAAACATAGGAGATAGCATTCATACCCATTGTAGCACCTTTATTTACTTCATCTAAAATATTCAAATTTTGATTTTCCATATATAAACCCTCCATTAAAAATATACTATATTTATTATTTACTAAAAATAGATAAATATTACAAAATATAAGTCATTAATTTTATATTTGAAATAATATAATAATTATGATAAAATTAATTGATGAGGTGACTAGAATGTCTTTAGAAATAAAAGTTTCAAACGAAGGAGCAGAATTAACAAGTATTATATTTAATGGAAAAGAAAAATTACATGATGAAAAAAAATACTGGGACAGAAGTGCGCCAATACTTTTTCCAATGGTTGGAAGGCTAAGAGATAATAAAACAATAATTAATAATGAAGTATACGAAATACCTCAGCACGGGTTTGCAAAGGATATGAAATTTAAATTAATTCAAGAAACAGAAGATGCAAAAGTGTATATGACAAGAAGTAATGATGAAACTTTAAAGATGTATCCATTTAAATTTGAATTATATATTGCATATATAATAAATGGTGATGAGCTAATTGTAAAATACAAAGTAGCAAACATCGATGATAAAGATATGCTTTTCGGAATAGGAGGACATCCAGGATTTAAATTAGAATTAGCTCAAGATGAATATTATTTTGAATTAGAAAAGAAGGAAGATAAAATAGAATTCATGAAAGTAGCCGGACAATACATATCAAGCAGACCATCTGAGAATTTATTAAGAGAAGGTAAAATAATAGATATAGAAAAAGATAGCTTTGCACATGATGCTATAATGATTAAAAAATATAAATCGAAAACAATAACATTAAAACAAAAAAAGGATGATAAAAAGATCTTAGAATTTGATATGTCAGAATTTCCAATACTTCGGAATATGGAGCGTACCAAATGCGTCATTTGTATGTATAGAACCATGGTTTAATACAACAGATAAAACAGTAGAAACAGGTTATTTTAAAGATAAAGACGGAATAATTACATTAAAACCAGAACAAGAATTTGATTGTAAATTTAAAGTAAAATTCTTTTAGTAAGGAAAAAATATGAATGAAAATATGTTATTAATTGTTAATCCAAAAGCTGGAAAAGGAACAATACAAAGAAAATTACCTAAAATAGTTAACAATTTTGAAAAGAGAGGCTATAATGCTAAAACAGTATATACTAAAGCAAATTATAAACCATCTGATATTTTAAAAGAAAATAATACAGATTGGGATTTAGTAGTATGCTGTGGAGGAGACGGAACACTAAATGAATTAATTAATGCAGTAATGAATTTAGAAAAGAAGCCTCAAATAGGTTTTATACCATTACGGAACGATGAACGATTTTGCCAAAACAATAAAGTTATCAACAAAAAAGACGTTTCTAGCAAGAAATATTGATGAAGGTACAATTATTTCATCAGATATAGGAAAATTTAACAATTCATATTTTAACTATGTTGCAGCATTTGGAGCATTTACACCAGTTTCATATGTTACAACACAAAAATTAAAAAGAAAATTTGGAAAATTAGCATATTTTATAGTAGGAATAAAATATTTAAATAAAATTAGAGGATATACAATAACAATAGAAACTAATGAAAATAAGGTTACAGATGAATTTATATTTGGTTCAATTAGTAATTCAAAATCTATTGGGGGATTTGAGTGGTTTAAGAGAAGCGGAGTAAAAATAAATGATGGAGAATTCGAAATGCTATTCATAAGAAAACCAAATAGTTTTTGGGGATATATTAAAACTGTATTTGCAATATTATTTAAACAACATAGTAAAAAGAAATATTTTGAATACTATCAGACAGATAAAATTAAAATAAAATCTTCAACTAATATTCCATGGACAGTAGATCGGAGAATTCGGAGGAAGAAAAAAAGAAGTAGAAATTAAAAATATAAATAAAGCAATAGAATATGTAATACCAATGTAGAGAATAAAGGAAGTATTGTATGAAAAAAGTGATGATTATACTGTTAATAATACTGATAATTGTAGGTTCTGTAGGATATTTTATGTATAAAAATAATAAAGAACAGGATCCGTTTGAGTTGGAATGGATTAGAATTTATTATGATTATTTGAAAGAGAATAAAGAAAAACTAAACAAGAGAGAAGAATCAGTAAGATATTATCGCACAAATGAAAAAATACAATTTTGTAAAATTCAAGGAATAGAAAAACCAGTAATGCTATATAATTACGAAGAATTAGGACAAGCATTCACTAATATTTTTTACATTGGTAATAATTCGGTAAATAGTCTTCAAATGTTTAAAAAGGATTTTACAGTTGAATATTTATTTGATATAGAAAATAATACTTATGATTATTATGTTCGTGAAGTAAATGAAGATAGCGAAAAATATTATAATATTTATGAAAGCATAAAAGCAAATGAAGAGCAATTTGATTCAGATGAAATAATTATTGATGATGTATTTGAATTTAAGATAGGAGAAAGGTATTCATTAACTACATTAGATGGAAGAGTATTAGAAGTTCCTAAATTTGATCAAAAATTTGTAAAAACTGATGCAGTAGAAAACAAATGGGAATACATAAGTATAAATTCTTATGAGGATGAAATAAAAGAAGAATTTAGGAATGCTATAGAAAATATGGAAAGTGAATTAACAGATGCAGAGATAGCACAGGTAAATAAAAAAGTATCAGAAGTTAAATCGAAGAAAGACGAAATGGTCAAGGCTTTAGAAGAAATACAGCAAAAACAAAAGGAAGAGGAAGAAAGAAAAAAGGCAGAAGAGGAGGCAAGAATAAAAGCCGAAGAAGAAGCCAAAAAGAAAGCTGAAGAGCAAGCAAGGGAGGCTGAAGAACAAGCAAAAAAGGCAGAAGAAGAGGCAAAAAAAGCTGCTGAAGAGAAAAAAAGACAAGAAGAATCGCAAGCACGGAAATTATACATTAAAATATGGAACATATAAAGGAATTGATTATTGGAATGCAAATGATCCATTAAGCAAATACGAAATAACAATTGTATTAAAATCAGATGGAACATATACACAAACAAATTTAGTTACAGTAGCTGGTATAACGGAGAATTATTCTGGTACTTTTACTATAACTAAAGGACAAGATTCAACTACTGTTATAACTCTTAGCGCAAATGATGTTTCATATAAAATCACAGGGAACAATGAATTTACAAGTGCAACAGGAGCAGTAATAAAATATACGGAAAATTAGAAAATGATAAAAAATTAAAAAAACTATTGCATTTTGTATTTTACTTTTGCTATAATATTAAAAGTGTAAAATAAAAAAGAGGTAGAAAAATGAAAAACTATGTAAAAAAAGCCAATTTTATATCAGTTGCCAATATTTTTTTAATAGTTGTTTCATTTTTATTTATATTTTAATAAGGAAATTTATTCCTTATTTTTTTATGCTTAATTTTGAAAATAAACGGTGTCTTGTTTCTTTTCAAAATTATAGAAAACAGTTCAAAAACATGAAAGGATGGTTGATAATGAAAGACTTTAACAAAAAAATAATACTTGAGGATGGGGAAGAATACCTAGGATATGGATTCGGTGCAGATTTAGAAAGCATTTGTGAGATAGTTTTTAACACATCTATGGTTGGTTATCAAGAGATAGTTTCAGATCCATCATATACATATCAAATGGTTGTAATGACTTATCCTTTAATTGGAAATTATGGAATTACAGATGATGACTATGAAACAAGACAGCCCACAATTGGTGGATTAATAGTAAGAGAGTATAATGATATACCAAGTAATTTTAGATACACCAAAACTTTATCAGAATATTTAGAGGAAAATAATATTCCAGGAATATATGGGCTAGATACAAGAAAATTAACTAGAAGCATTAGAGACAAAGGAAGTAGGAAAGTAATTATAACTGATATAAATACTAGCAAAGAAGAAGCATTAAAGAAATTGAAAGAATATAACCTGCCAAAAGATGCAGTATCAAAGGTTAGTTGCAAGAAAAAATGGTATTCTAGAACTGCAAATGCAAGATTTAATATTGTTGCAGTGGACTGCGGAATAAAGTTAAATATAATAAGAAGCTTAAATAAAAGGGGATGTAACGTAACAGTTGTTCCATACAATACACCTTATGAAAAAATAGTAGATTTAAAACCAGATGGAGTATTTTTATCAAATGGACCAGGAGATCCAGAAGATGTAACGGAAGTAATAGAACTAATTAAAAAACTCAGAGGAAAATATCCAATATTCGGAATATGTTTAGGACATCAAATGATAGCCCTAGCTTATGGTGCAAAAACATACAAGTTAAAATTCGGGCACAGAGGCGGAAATCATCCAGTATTAAATCTAAAAACAGATAAAATAGAAATTACTAGTCAAAATCATAGTTATGCAGTAGATGAAAAATCTTTAAAAGGAACGGGGCTGCAAGTAACACACAAAAATATTTTAGACAACACAATAGAAGGCATAGAATGTTTAAAAGATAAAATATTTAGTGTTCAATACCATCCAGAGAGTGCACCAGGACCACAGGACTCAAGTTATTTATTTGATCAATTTATTGACATGATGGGAGGTAATAAGTAATGCCAAAAAGAAAAGATATAAAAACAGTACTTGTAATAGGATCTGGACCAATAGTAATAGGGCAAGCAGCAGAATTCGATTATGCAGGAACACAAGCATGTCTAGCTTTAAAAGAGGAAGGATATAAGGTAATACTTGTAAATTCGAACCCTGCAACAATTATGACAGATACATCTATTGCAGATAAAGTATATATGGAACCATTAACATTAGAATATGTTGCAAAAATAATAAGATATGAAAGACCAGATGCAATACTTCCAGGAATAGGTGGACAAACAGGTTTGAATATAGCAATGCAATTATATAAAAAAGGAGTTTTGCAAGAGTGCCAAGTAGAATTACTTGGAACAGCAGCAGAAGCAATAGAACGTGCAGAAGATAGAGAAAAATTTAAAGAACTATGCGAAGAATTAGGAGAGCCAGTATTAGAATCAATAATTGCACACTCAATAGAAGAAGGACTAGATGCAGCTCACACTATTGGATATCCAGTAGTATTAAGACCAGCATTTACATTAGGAGGAACAGGTGGAGGATTTGCAGATAATGATGAAGAATTACAAGAAATAATAAAACATGCTTTAAAACTTTCACCAGTAGGGCAAGTATTAGTAGAAAAAAGTATAAAGGGATATAAAGAGATAGAGTACGAAGTAATGAGAGATAGCAACGATACAGCAATAACTGTATGTAACATGGAAAATTTAGATCCAGTTGGAATTCATACAGGAGATTCAATTGTAGTTGCACCAAGTCAAACTCTAACTAACAAAGAATATCATCTATTAAGAGATAGTGCTTTAAAAATAATAAGAGCATTAAAAATAGAAGGCGGATGCAATGTTCAATTTGCATTAGACCCACATTCATTTAAATATTACCTAATAGAGGTAAATCCAAGAGTATCTCGTTCATCAGCCTTAGCATCAAAGGCAAGTGGCTATCCAATAGCAAGAGTTTCTGCAAAAATTGCAGTAGGAATGAGATTAGACGAAATACAGCTTGCAAATACACCAGCAAGCTTTGAACCAACGCTTGATTATGTAGTAACTAAAATTGCAAGATTTCCATTTGATAAATTTGTACTTGCTTCAAATAAATTAAGTACACAGATGAAAGCAACAGGGGAGGTAATGAGTGTTGGAAGAACGCTAGAAGAAAGTCTTTTAAAAGCAATTAGGTCATTAGAGATAGGTGTATGCCACATCTATATGAAGAAATTTGACACTTTTGAAACAGAAGAATTGATGGATTATATAAAAGATGGAAGAGACGACAGAATATATGCTATAGCAGAACTTATAAGGAGAAATACAGATTTAGGATTAATATATAACACAACAAAAATAGATATGTTCTTCTTAGAAAAAATTAAAAACATCGTAAAAATGGAATACAAAGTAAAAGAAAATGTGGATAATATAGGAATACTAAAAGAAGCTAAAAAGATGGGCTTTAGCGATAAATACATTGCAATTTTATGGGGAAAGAAAGAAGAAGATATATATCTATTAAGAAAAAAAGAAAATATTTATCCAGTATATAAAATGATAGATACATGTGCAAGCGAGTTTGAAAGCTATGTACCATATTTTTATTCTACATATGAAGAAGAAAACGAATCAATAGTTAGCAATAAAAAGAAAATTATAGTATTAGGAGCAGGACCAATAAGAATAGGACAAGGTGTAGAATTTGATTATTCAACAGTACATGCAGTAAAAACAATTAAAAATGCTGGATACGAAGCAATAATAATTAACAACAACCCAGAGACAGTATCTACAGATTACACAACAAGTGACAAGTTATATTTTGAACCATTAACAGTAGAAGATGTAATGAATATAATTGATTTAGAAAAACCAGAAGGCGTTGTTGCAGCACTTGGAGGACAAACAGCAATAAATCTTGCAATGCCACTTGCAAAACTTGGAGTAAAAATAATAGGAACAGATGTAGACGCAATAGAAAGAGCAGAAAATAGAGACAGTTTTGAAAAAGTTATGGAAAAATTAAAACTATTACAACCTAAAGGACAGGCTGTAACAAATATAAAAGATGGAATAAGAGTAGCAGAAGAAATAGGATATCCTGTACTTGTAAGACCAAGCTTTGTATTAGGCGGAAGAGCAATGCAAATAGTTTCAAATAGAAAAGCATTAGAGAAATATCTAAAATCAGCAGTTGAAATAAATGTAGATCAGCCAGTATTAGTAGATAAATATATAATAGGAAAAGAATTAGAAGTAGATGCAGTATGTGATGGAAAAGATGTATTTGTACCAGGTATAATGGAGCATGTTGAAAAAACAGGTATACACTCAGGAGATAGTATTAGTATATATCCAACATTTAGCGTAAGTAAAAAAGCAAAAGAGACTATATTAGACTACACAGTAAAGCTAGGAATTAGTATTGGAATAATAGGATTATATAATATACAATTTATAGTAGATAAAGAAGAAAAAGTATATGTAATAGAAGTAAACCCAAGGTCATCTAGAACAGTACCATTCATATCAAAATCAACAGGATATTCACTAGCAGATATTGGAACACTTGTAATGCTTGGAAAAACTTTAAAGGAGCAAGGTATAACAGAAACTTATCCAAAAGAAAAAGAAAAATGGTATGTAAAAGCACCTGCATTTTCATTTTCTAAATTAAATGGAATGGATACATATTTATCACCTGAAATGAAATCGACAGGTGAAGCAATAGGATATGATACAAAACTAACAAGAGCACTATATAAGGCGCTTAAGTCATCAGGAATGAATCTGGCAAACTATGGAACAATTCTAGTAACAATTGCAGATAAGGATAAAGAAGAAGCTTTGCCATTAATAAGAAGATTTTACAACTTAGGATTTAATATAGAAGCAACAAAAGGAACAGCAGAATTTTTAAAAGGACATGGAATAAGAACAAGAGTTAAAAAGAAAATAAGTGAAGGCAGCGAAGAAATATTAGATTCAATGAGAAAAGGCTATGTTAATTATGTAATAAGCACAAGAGATGTAGATGCACTTGACCAAGAAACAGATGGAAGTATCATTAGAAGATGTGCAGTGGAAAACAACATTGCTATGTTTACAGCATTAGATACAGTTAGAGTATTGCTAGATGTACTAGAAGAAATAACATTATGTATATCAACAATAGATGAATAAATTGTGATTTGTTTTATTTATTACTGTAAAATAGTTTAATATAATTTTTTCGAGACGTCCTTCTTCACCAAAATTATTTTATTTCATAATAATTTTGGATTCGAAGCTCCTATCTCAAAAATTATATTTAAACTATTTTCCTAATCAAATTAACTTAAAAACAATTTTACAAACAACAATTTAAATAAGAAAGGAGAAATAAAAAATGAGAAATTTAATTGACATTAAGGATTTATCAGTTGAAGAAATTGATGATTTAATTAAAACAGCAAAAGATATAATGGAAAATAAGGAGAAATATTCAGAAAAATGTAAGAACAAAATACTTGCAACACTATTTTTTGAACCAAGTACTAGAACTAGACTTAGTTTCGAATCAGCAATGTTAGGACTTCGGAGGTAAGGTATTAGGATTTTCAGATGCAGCAACTAGCTCGTCTACCAAAGGGGAAACTGTATCAGATACGATAAGGGTAGTAAGTTGTTATTCAGATATAATAGCAATGAGGCATCCAAAAGAAGGAACTCCAGTTGTGGCAAGTGAAGTTTCAAAAGTTCCAATTATAAATGCAGGAGATGGCGGACATAACCATCCAACACAAACATTAACTGATTTACTAACAATAGCAAGTGAGAAAGGAAGACTTTCTGATTTAACAATTGGACTATGTGGAGATTTAAAGTTTGGAAGAACAGTACACTCATTAATAACTGCAATGACGAGATATAAGAATATAAAATTTATATTAATATCTCCAAAGGAACTTAAAATACCAGACTATGTAAAAGAAGAAAAATTAAAAAAGAATAATATAGAGTATATAGAGACTAATGATATAGAAGAATATATAGATAAATTAGATGTTTTATACATGACAAGAGTCCAAAAGGAAAGATTTTTTAACGAAGCAGACTATATTAGATTAAAGGATTACTATATATTAACATTAGATAAATTAAAAAATGCAAAAAAAGATTTATGTATTATGCACCCACTTCCAAGGGTAAATGAAATAGCAAAAGAGATAGATAATGATCCAAGAGCATGTTATTTTAAACAAGTAGAATATGGAAGATATATTAGAATGGCATTGATACTTAAATTGCTAGAAATAAAGTAAATAGTAAGGGCGGAAATTAATTTCCACCCGTAAAAGAATAAATATGAAAACTAATAAAAGAAAGGGGACATAAAAAAGATGAACATAGATAGTATAAATAATGGTATTGTAATAGATCATATAGAAGCGGGAAAGAGTATGGAAATATATAAATATTTAGGATTAGAGAATCTAGACTGCTCTGTTGCTATAATTAAGAATGTAAAAAGCAAAAAATCAGGAAAAAAGGATATAATAAAAATTGATAATGACATGGATGTTAATACAGATATTTTAGGATATATAGATACCAACATTACAGTAAATGTAATAAAAGATGGAAAGATAATAAAAAAGACACACATGGAGCTACCTGAAAAATTAGTAAATATAGTAAAATGTGAAAATCCAAGATGTATAACTTCTGAAGAACAAGATATAGATCAAATATTTGAATTAAAAGACAGAGAGAATAAAATATATAGATGTAAATATTGTGAAGCACAGGCGAAAAAATAGTAAATAAAAGTGGTTAAAATCAAACAAAAAATTGCAGGAAAAAATTTCTTGCAATTTTTTTAAAAATTTTTTAAAAAATCTATTGACACTAAATATTAATATGTGCTAAAATTAATTTTGCGTTCGGCAAAAAACAATGAACGCAAAAGTACATTGAAAAATAAACAATAAATTCCTTTAAGAGAATACTTTGAAGTATTCGTACTCAAAAAGAAA
>CANRFS010000037.1 GCA_947629965.1 uncultured Clostridia bacterium | reverse complement strand
AATTTTTGAAATAGGAGCTTCGAATCCAAAATTATTATGAAATAATAATTTTGGTGAAGAAGGACGTCTTGAAAAAAATATATTAAACTATTTTACAGTAATAAATTAAACAAATTACAATTTAATTAATATTTTAAAAAAATTATATATTAAAACTGTATTTACTGTCATTAAAATTCCAAGACTTATTACTAAAGTTGTAAAAAATTTATTTCTTAAAATAAAATCTTTTATCCTACTTTGCTCCTTTTTTGTTTTAGATACCTCTTCATATTTGCTATCCCAAAACTCTTCTTTTGTAATATCAATCATATTTATACACTCCTTGTCCTATAATCTTATTTTAAAATTATATTCAAGGTTTTTTATAAATATTACAACTTTCGTAGGAGCTCTTTCTTGATTTTTCTTGCTAATTCTTCAGTTATTCCTTTAACCTCTGAAATTTCTAGAATATCAGCCTTTTTAATTTCTTCTACACTACCAAATTTTTTAATTAATTCTTGTTTTCTTTTTTCTCCTATACCTTTTATTTTATCTAATTCAGATTTAGTAGTATCCTTATCTCTTAATTTTCTGTTATATTCAATAGCTATCCTATGAACTTCATCTTGCATATTAGTTATAAAATTCATTAAATCCTCAGTTAATTCAATTTCTTTTTTATTATCATCTATTAGTTTTTTTGTGTTGTGTTTATCATCTTTTACCATTCCAAATACTGGTATAGTTATTTTATACTTGTCTATTGCCTTTTTTATTGCATTTATTTGAGTTATTCCACCGTCTGCAAGAATTAAATCTGGCAAAGTTCCAAATGCTCCTTTCGGATTTTCAATTGAATGTTTAATTCTTCTTGTTACGACCTCTTCCATACATTTTGGATCATCTTGCGCAAATACTGTTTTTATTTTAAATCTTCTCGCAAGATTTCTATTTATAACTCCGTCTTTTGCTACACACATTCCTGCTACCATATGCTCTCCAGCCATATTAGATATATCAAAACTTTCAATTTTTCTTGGCATATTTTCAAGATTTAATACTTCTTTTAATTTTAAAACTATATCTTCTTTCTCTTTAGTCTTATTTTCTAATGTTATTTTTGCATTGTTATTTGCCATTTCTATAAATCTTAACTTTTCGCCCTTTTGTGGTAACTTAAACTCTATTTTCCTATCAACTTTATTAGATAATATATTTTCTATAAGTTCTATATCTTCTATATTTTGTGGTAACATTATTTTACTTGGTAAATCCACTTTATTTATATAATATTGCTTTATAAATTCAGATAGAGTTTCGTTTTCTGTTAGTTCATTTGAGTTTTCAAAAAAGTAATGTTCTCTTCCTATCATTTTGCTATTTCTTACAAAGAATATTTCTATACAAATAGATAATTCATTTTTAGCAATTCCTATAACATCTATTGCCTTTTCATTTATATTAGACACCTTTTGTTTTTCTGATATTCTCTCTATTGCAATTTTTTTATCTCTTAAAGCAGCTGCCTTTTCATATTCTTGATTGTCTGCAAATTCAAGAATTTCTTTGTCTATTTGTTTTATTATTTCTTTCGTCTTTCCTTCTAAAAGCATTATAATCTGATCTATTTGTTTTCTATATTCTTCTTTGCTTACGTAACCCATACATGGAGCCAAGCATTTTTTTATGTGATAATTTAAACATGCTCTCTGATTACTTTTGAACTTTTTACATTGTCTTATCTGAAAGCGGTCTTTTATAAAATCTAACATTTCTTTTGCACTACCAGGATTTGCATATGGTCCAAAATATTTAGCCCCATCATTTAAAACTCTTCGTGTTATAAATACATTCGGGTAATCTGATTTAATATCTATTTTTATGTATGGATATGTTTTATCATCTTTTAAAAGCACATTAAATTTAGGCATATTCTTTTTTATAAGATTACACTCTAAAATTAAGGCCTCCGCTTCATTATCTGTAACTATATACTCAAAATGATCTATTAATGATACCATTTTTTGAATTCTTGCAGTTTTATTAGTTTTATTAAAATATTGTCTTACTCTATTTTTTAATATAACTGCCTTTCCTACATATAAAATATCATCATTTTTGTCTCTCATAATATAAACTCCCGGTTTATCTGGAAGTTTTTTAAGTTCTTCTTTTATATTAAACATATTATCCTCTTTTTAGAAAAAAGGGGCTTTTATCCCCTTTTTAGTTTTTATTCTATATATCCTATATATGGAAGATTTCTGTATTTTTCATCAAAGTCTAATCCATAACCTACAACAAATTTATCTGGTATTTGAAATCCTATATAGTCTACTTTAACTTTTTCTACTCTTCTATCTGGTTTATCTAATAATGTACATAATCTAATAGTATTTGGCTTTTTCATTTTTAAATATTCAATTAAATATGAAAGTGTTTTTCCTGTATCTATTATATCCTCTACTACTATTACATCTTTATCTTTAATACTATCTTTTAAGTCTAATTTCATTTTTATTTCTCCAGAGCTTTCTGTTCCATCGTTATAACTAGATACTCTTATAAACTCTAATTTAACATCTCCATTTATTTTTTTTGCTAAATCAACTGTAAAAAATACTGATCCTTTTAAAATACATATAAATGTAATTTCTTTGCCAGCATATTCCTTTTCTATTTGTCCTGCTATTTCACTTATTCTTTTACTTAATTTTTCTTCGTCAATTAATGTTTTTATTTCTCCCATAAAATTATCTCCTTATCTTATATTTTGTTTTATATATTATACTATTTATATTGTTTTTTTTCAACTTTGATAAATTATTTAAATTAAAAACATTTTGAATATAGCAAGTAATATTGCCCCAGGTACTCCCAAAATTCCGTACAAATATTGCTGTAAACATATTAAGTCCTATATGCAAGCTAAATGTAGCCCCTATCCAATTAATTGCAAATATTATTATTGCACCCAAAATTGAATTAATAATTAATTTTACAATTATTTTTATTGGCAAAACAAAAATTTTCCCAAATAATATTATTCCCATTATGCAACTTAAAAAAATAATTATAGTATTAGTGTTATCCATAAGCTTATCCCTCCACTTTAATACTATAATTATGCTTGTTTTCTCTTTATATTACTAATTATACTGCTGTTGTTTTCTCGATATCTATTTGTAGATTATTAATCATATCTATTTGTATTCCTTTACTTTTTACTTGTTTTATTAAATAATCTAGCTTTGCTTTACTAGCTTTTATTTGATATGAATAATAATCAATTAGTTCCGCTTCTGCAATTTCAAAGTTTTGGTTAGCAATTGATAATTCTCTTTTAGTTTCTAAAACTGATTTTAAAAGTTCAATTTCATTCTTTATTTTTTCTTCTTTTATACGATATTGCATAAATTATTCTCCTTTTGCCTTATAATATTTGTAGTATATTCCATTTAAAGAATAATTATGTAATCAAATATAATTATTTATATAATTTATCAACATTTTCTCCATTTAAATGTTCTAAACATTCATTTAAAAAATATTGATCTGTTTGACCTGCTATATAATCTATAATTGTTCTTTTTATGTTTGCTTCTTTTGGTTGTTCTTTTATAAAATTATACAAATTTTCTTCAGAATCAGTAAGCTGAAGTTTTGTATTATTAAACTCTTCTGCCTTATTCAAATAACAATAGTATAAATCATAAAAAAGATTTTTTATGATTTCTTGATATTTATTTGCCTCTTTAGACGCATATATAAATTTGTAATTCCAGTCCTTTAATTTCATTAGCGCTTCAAAAACTTCATCAGAAAATGCTAAATATGGCTTTTCAAAGCTATTTATTATTATATCTTTAATTAAAGTATCAACTATTTTTGAATTATTATCTCCTAATACATCTGTTATTTCCTTTGGCAGATCTTTTCTTTCTATAATTCCTATTTTAATTGAATCTTCTATATCTCTACCTATGTATGCTATTATATCTGATAATCTAACAACACATGCTTCTAGTGTCATTGGCACTATTTTTTTGCTGTATCCTTCTACTCTAAACGTGTTTTCTAAATCCATATTAAACTCATTTTTAGTCTTATTTTTATTGCATTCATATTTATTTATAAGTATTTCACCATTGTGTGCAAGTATACCATCTAATGTTTGCACACTTATATTTAATCCTTCTAAATTTTTTAGTACTCTTACACTTTGCGCATTATGGCAAAAATATCCGATATTTTCTTTTATACATATATCATTCAAATACTTTTCACCTTTATGTCCAAATGGACTATGACCTATATCATGACCAAGTGCTATCGCCTCGATTAAGTCTTCATTTAACTTTAGGCTTCTTCCAATAGTTCTTGCTATTTTAGAAACCAATTGAACATGCAGAACTCTATGCGTAATATGATCATTTTTTGTAAATGAAAAAACCTGGGTTTTATCTATATATCTTGTATAACCTAGTGAGTGAATAATTCTATCTATATCTCTAAAAAATATTGGTCTTATATCTTCTTTATCCTCTTTTAATAAAATTGCATCTTCCGACTTACAAGCATACTCTGATAAAAGATTTTCATTTGATAACATATTTATTTTTGCTTTTTCTAGAATATCCATATTTACACCTCGCTTAATATTATATTAAAATTTTAGTCTATTGTAAAGAAAACACTTGCAAATTTTGTTTTTCCATGTTAAAATAGAAAAAGTGAATTTTATTTTGACTTTAAGGAGGTGCAAAATATATGCCAAATATCAAATCTGCAATAAAAAGAGTTGATGTTATCGAAAAGAAAACATTGAGAAATAATATGATTAAATCTGAATATAAAACAGCTACAAAAAAATTCGAAGCTGCAGTTATCGAAGGAAATAAGGAGAATGCTGAAAAACTTTTCAGAGAAGCTGTTAAAAAAATAGATGGTGCTTGTTCAAAAGGAGTTATAAAAAAGAATACAGCATCTAGAAAAAAATCTAATTTAGCAAAAAAATTAAACACAATTGCATAAATTAAGTTTAAAAAACAAATCTTTTATGATTTGTTTTTTATTTTTGGGCAATAAGAAATTGTTGTTTGTAGTTCCAATAATTACCTTTGATTTACTATTTTTTATATGTTAACATAAATATATGGAGTTTAGTATTTTGGAGGTATTCGTATGATTAAAAAAATTATAAATAACGTTAAAAATATAGAAAAAGATATTTTAAAAATAATGTTGGCTGGCTTTAAGTTTTCTCTTATAATTTGTATAGTTTCTTGCATACTTTCACTTTTGTACATAATAAATCCAATATCTCACATATTATATGATTCAGGGATTATTTTATTTAAAACTGGATTAACTTTTGGCGTAATGTTTTTTATATGTGCATTTGCAATGGATAAAATTAAGAAACAAATTGTTTAGATTTAAAATTAAAGTTAGATATTTGCTTTCTATTTTTAGAAGAATTTTGTTTTTTTCTTTTTTTGGACGGACTAGATTTAGTCTTTTTTAAAAAGACTAAATCTAGTCCGTCCAAAAAAAGAAAAAAACAAAAAAAGAAAAAACAAAAAAGAAAATTTACCTATTTATTTTTTTAATTCTTCTAAGAACATTTTGTTTAGCATTTGAGGATTTGCTTTTCCCTTTGTTTCTTTCATTGCTTGTCCTACTAAAAATCCTAATGCTCTATCTTTTCCTGCTTTAAAGTCTGCAATTGACTGTGGATTTGCTTCTAATATCTTTAATACTACTTCCTTTATAGCACCTTCATCAGATATTTGAATCCAACCTTTTTCTTCTATTATTTTTTGTGGTTCTCTTGGATTTTCAAACATTTCTTGCAATACTTTTTTTGCAATGCTTGAACTAATAGTTCCTTTATCTATTAACACCACTAAATTTCCAAGTTGCTGTGCTGTAAATGGTATTTCTTTTGCCTCTATTTCTTCAGCATTTAAATACCCTATAATGTCTGTCATTATCATGTTACTTACAGTCTTTGGATTTTTACATATATTATTTGCTTTTTCAAACATATCTGATAAAGCTTTTTCTGATGTTAATACCTTTGCATCATATTCTGGCAGATTAAACTCTTTTACATATCTTTCTCTTCTTTTTTCTGGCATTTCTGGAAGGCTCTTTCTAATATTTTCTTTCATTTCTTCTGATATTCTGATTGCAACTAAATCTGGTTCAGGAAAATATCTATAATCTTGTGCATCTTCTTTATTTCTCATTGAAAAAGTTTTTCCAGATACCTCATCCCATCTTAAAGTCTCTTGATTAATTTTTCCTCCATCTTCTATAACTTCTATTTGCCTTTCAGCTTCATAATCTATGGCTCTTAAAATCGACTTAAATGAACTCATATTTTTCATTTCTATTCTAGTTCCGAATTCTTTTTGTCCTTTTTTTCTAACAGATACGTTTACATCTGCTCGAAATGATCCTTCCTGCATTTTACAATCTGATACTTCAATATATTCTAATATTGATTTCAATTTTTTCAAGTATAAATCTACTTCTTCTGTGCTTCTTAAATCAGGCTCTGAAACTATTTCTATCAAAGGAACACCTGCTCTATTTAAATCAACTAAGCTTCCTCTTCCATAATCATCATGATTTAATTTTCCTGCATCTTCTTCAATATGTATTCTTGTAAGTCCAATCTTTTTCTTTTCTCCATTTACTTCTATTTCAACATATCCATGCTCGCAAAGTGGCATATCATATTGTGATATTTGATATGCTTTAGGAAGGTCTGGATAAAAATAATTTTTTCTATCATTTTTACTTACATCTGCTATCTTACAGTTTGTAGCAAGTCCTGCTTTTATTGCATACTCTACTACTTTTTCATTTAGAACTGGAAGTGTACCAGGCATTGCCATACATACTGGACAGCAATGTGTATTTGGTTTTCCTCCAAATTCGGTAGGACAAGAACAGAATATTTTCGTTTTTGTAGATAATTCACTATGAACTTCTAGTCCTATAACTATTTCATAATCTTCTCTTGACATATTTTTTCTCCTTACTTTTTAAATTCTGGTTTATAATTTTCTCTAAATTTTGCATTTTGCTCATATGTATACGCTGCTCGAAGTATTGTTTCTTCATCAAAATGTTTTCCTATTAATTGCATACCAATTGGCATACCAGCCTTGTCTACTCCACAGGGTACTGAAATTCCTGGAAGTCCTGCAATATTTACTGTTACTGTACAAAGGTCTGCTAAATACATTTCTAATGGATTATTTGATTTTGATCCTATTTCATACGCTACAGTTGGTGATGTTGGTGTTAATAGTACATCATATTTTTCAAATAATTTTTCAAATTCTTTTCTAATTATAGTTCTTACTTTTTGTGCCTTTTTATAATATGCGTCATAGTATCCTGATGAAAGCACATAAGTACCAAGAATTATTCTTCTTTTTACCTCTGCTCCAAAGCCTTCACTTCTTGAATTTCTATATATATCTTTTAATGAAGTAAAGTTTTTAGTACGATATCCATATCTTATTCCATCAAATCTTCCTAAATTTGAACTTGCTTCTGCACAAGCAATTATATAGTAAACTGCTAAAGATTCATCTGCAATGCCTAATGAACATTCTTCTACTATTGCTCCCATTTCTTCATATTTTTTAATTGCTTCTTTTACAGATTTCTTTACTTCTTCATTTATTCCATCTCCAAAATATTCTTTTGGAACACCTATTTTTAAACCTTTTACATCTTGCCTTAAAGATTTTGTATAATCTTTTTTCTCGATATTTGCTGATGTTGAATCTTTTTCATCATGCCCTGTGATTAAATTTAAAAGCATTGCACTATCTTGCACATCTTTCGTAATTGGACCTATTTGGTCTAGTGATGATGCAAATGCTACTAACCCATATCTTGATACCAAGCCATAAGTAGGTTTTAAACCAACAACACCACATAAAGAAGCTGGCTGACGAATTGATCCACCTGTATCTGAACCTAAAGCCCATGGAACCAAATTTGCAGCTACTGCTGCAGCAGAACCTCCGCTTGATCCTCCTGGTACTGTATTTAAATTCCAAGGATTTTTTGTTTTCTTAAATGCAGAATATTCTGTTGAAGCTCCCATTGCAAACTCGTCCATATTAAGTTTACCTAAATATACCATGTTTTCTTCATTTAGTTTTTCTATAACCGTTGCATTATATGGTGCAACAAAATTTTCTAACATTTTAGAGCTACAAGTTGTTTTAGTGTTTTTTATACATATATTATCTTTTATTCCTATTGGAATACCTGCAAATTTTGTGTTTCTTTCTTTAATTGTTTTTACTTTTTCTAATGCCTCTTTATCCGAAATACTTACAAAAGCTTGTACATCTTTTTCTTTATCATTTATTCTATCTATATAACTTTTAGTTATATCTTCTAAAGTTATTTCATTATTATCTAACTTTTCTAATAATTCATGAACAGTTAATTCATAAAGTTCCATTAAAATTCTCCTTTCAAATTTTATTAATACATAAATTGTAATTTGTTTAATTGTTTTTAAGTTAATTTGATTAGTAAAATAGTTTAAATATAATTTTTGAAATAGGAGCTTCGAATCCAAAATTATTATGAAATAATAATTTTGGTGAAGAAGGACGTCTTGAAAAAATTATATTAAACTATTTTATAGTAATAAATTACAATTTGTCTTACTTATATAACTTTAGGAATTTTAAACATATTATTTTCTTGATCTGGTGCATTTTGTAATAAAGCATCTCTATCTTCAAATACTTTTATTTCATCTTTTCTGAATACATTTGTATTATTTACAACACCTATTGATTCCTCTACATTTTCTGTATCTACTTTATTTAAAATATCTACAAAGTTCAATATGTCTTGTAAATTCTTTGCATATTCATCTATTTCGTCATCTTTAATATTAAGATCTGCAAGATTTGCAATATGCAATATTTCATCTTTACTAACAACCATAAGTCTACTTCCCCTCTTCCATAATTTAACTAATGCGTTTATTATATAATTTTTCATAAAAAAAAACAAGACCATAAGTCTTGTTTTCTTATCCTTTATTACAATTAAATTATTATTTATACCAACTTGGAATTGTAAACAAAGACACATCTAATACTTCTAAGAATAAGAATAGTAAGAATGTTATTAATAAACTTACTATGCCTAAAGTTAATCCTGCTTTTGCCATTCCATTATTTGGTCTTCTTAATCCAAATATACCAAGACCAATTGCAAGTATTCCAAATGCTATTGAAATTATTATAAATTCTATTGTTAATAATGAAAGTATACCTGTAACTAAGCTAGCTACTCCAAATCCATTTATACTTGCTTCGTTATTTGTTTTATTCTCTTCCATATTTATCTCTCCTTTCTTTTTTATTTTCATATATAAATAAACCTATGCCTATTGCAAATAAAATAATACTAATCCATTGTGATGTAGATAATCCAAGTAAAATTCCTCTTACTGCATCTCCTCTATAAAATTCTAAAACAAATCTTACTACGCTATATGAAACAGCATAAAAAGCTACTGTTTTATATGTTCCCACACATTTTTTATAAGTTAATAGTATTATTATAAAAATAATTAAATTACATATACTTTCTACTATTTGTGTTGGAAATAATGGAACTCCTATTGGAACATTGGAATATTTATTATTATTAAATATTACTTGTCCAAATCCATGATATTCCATTCCATAACAACATCCTGCACATAAGCATCCTATTCTTCCAATTGAGTGAAATATTGGTACAGTAGGAACTAATATCATTATTAATTTCTTAAATGAAAGTTTAAATAATTTTGCATATACATATATTCCTATAACGCCACCAATTATACCTCCATAAAACACAAATCCTCCTTGTGTTATTCTAATTAATGTTTCTTTCCATCCTAAATTACTAATAATTGTTGGTAAATCTGGAATAATTGTTATTATATATAATAATTTTGCTCCTATGCCTATTCCTATTAATGCAAAAAGTATACAATAAAATATATCTTCTTTTTTTATATCATAATATTTTGAAAAATAAAACACTCCAAATAATATGGCTACTGCTATTCCTATAAATGCTATAATTCCATACGTTGGAAATTCTCTTCCAAAAATGACAATACTTGGTAACATATTAATCTTTCCTTTTTAATTATATTTAAACCCATGTGATTTTCACATGGGTTTAAATTACTTGCACTTTTATCCTTTATATTAAGATAAAGCCTCTGAACATGCTGCAAATCCTCCTGCTGTTCCAACGCAAGCTACACATGCAATAAATACTATAGCGCATAATACAGTTCCTATTATAGAGCATACTAAACCTGCTGTAGCCATTCCTGATGGAGCTTTTTTCTTTGCTAATACTCCAAGAACTATACCTACGATACCCATTATTAATCCTGGTAGATATAGTCCAATAAATGAGAATACTATTGTAGCTATACCTAATACTAATGATGCTACTGCCATTTTACTTACCTCCCTTTTA
>CANRFS010000036.1 GCA_947629965.1 uncultured Clostridia bacterium | reverse complement strand
TAATATGAGGTGATTTTATGGGGCTTACTTCTAGTTCTACTGGTAGTAAATTACTAAGTGATGATATAGAAGTTTTAAAAGATAAGTGTGATTTTACTATTGCTATTGCTCGGTAATCCTAATGTAGGCAAAAGTACCGTTTTCAATGCTCTTACAGGTCTTCACCAACATACTGGAAATTGGCCTGGAAAAACTGTTAGTAATGCTATGGGAATTACTAACTTTATGAATAAAAATTTTTTATTAGTGGATATACCTGGTACATATTCAATTATGTCTAATTCTCAAGAAGAAGAAATAGCAAGAGACTATATATGTTTTGGTAATCCCAATTGCACAGTTGTTGTTGTTGATAGTACTTGCTTAGAGAGAAATTTAAATTTAGTTTATCAAATATTAGAAATAACTAATAATGTAGTTGTATGTGTTAATTTACTAGATGAGGCCAAAAAGAAGGGAATTGAAATTGATTTAAATAGATTATCTGATGAACTTGGAGTCCCTGTTGTTGGAACAATTGCGAGGAAAAAGAAAACTCTTAAAAACTTAATGCAATCTATTTTTGATGTTTGTTCTTCAACTCAAAATAAAAAATATACTAAAATTGACTATGGCGATACTATTGAAAGTGCTATTGATATACTAGAGCCAACTATAAAAAATCTATTATTAAATAAAGAATTTTATAATTATAGATGGATTGGTTTAAAGCTTTTAGAAGGAAATAAAAAAATTATTTCTTCTATAGAAAATTATTTGAATGTAAAATTACTTGGAAATGAAGATTTGCAAAATATATTGGCTAAAGCAAAGGAACTTTTAATAAAAAATGATATTAATTTGTCTTCTTTTAAAGATAAAATAGTTTCTAAAATTATGTTTAATAGTGAGACTGTTGCGCTTAAAGTGACTAGTTATGCGAAGCTTGATTATAATAGCAGAAATTATAAAATAGATAAAATTCTAACTTCAAAACTTACTGGTATTCCGATAATGCTTTTGTTTTTTGCACTTATATTTTGGATTACTATTACAGGTGCAAATTATCCTTCACAAATACTTTCTGATTTATTTAATTTTATTGAAGGAAAACTTGTAAATTTGTTCGAATTTTTTAATAGTCCGGCTTGGCTTACATCAGTTTTAGTTTATGGTATGTTTAGAACTTTAGCTTGGGTTGTAGCAGTTATGCTTCCACCTATGGCAATATTCTTTCCTTTGTTTACGATTTTAGAAGACTTAGGATATCTTCCTAGAATTGCTTTTAACTTAGATGGTTTTTTCAGAAAGGCTTGTACTTCTGGAAAGCAGGCCCTTACCATGTGCATGGGATTTGGATGTAATGCTGCAGGAGTTGTTGGAGCAAGGATTATAGATTCTCCAAGAGAAAGATTAATTGCGATTATTACTAATAACTTTGTTCCTTGCAATCGGAAGATTTCCATTTTTAATAACTATTGCTTCGATTTTTATTGCTGGAACTACTTTTGGTATTTGGTCATCTATTTTATCTACTTTATCTGTAATTTTAGTAATAGTTATAGGTATTGTAATGACACTTATTATTTCTAAAATCTTGTCAAAAACTATTCTTAAAGGAATGCCATCTTCTTTTGTGTTAGAGCTTCCTCCTTATAGAATGCCACAAATTGGTAAGGTTTTGGTACGTTCAATTTTTGATAGAACTTTGTTTGTTCTTGGTAGAGCTATTGCTGTTGCTGCACCTGCTGGAATTGTTATATGGCTTTTTGCTAATGTAAATATTGCTGGAGTATCTATTTTAAATCACATAGCACAGTTTTTAAATCCTTTTGCAAGTCTTATGGGATTAGATGGATACATTCTTACTGCATTTATTTTAGCACTTCCTGCAAATGAAATAGTGCTTCCAATAATTCTTATGAGTTATATGGCGGGGGGAAATTTAGTTCAAATTGAAGATTTAACAAGTATATCTAATATATTAGTAAGCAATGGTTGGACTATACTTACTGCAATAAATGTAATGCTGTTTAGTTTGATGCATTTTCCTTGTAGTACTACTTTAATTAGTATAAAAAAGGAAACTGGTAGTTGGAAATGGGCTGTTTTATCTTTCATTATACCTACTGTCTTCGGAATAGTTGTGTGTATGATTACTAATGGGATTTATAATTTGATAGTTTAGTAATAACAAAAAATACATCTCTGCCTGGTCGTTAGAGATGTATTTAATCTTTTAAATAACTTTTAACGATACGCCACATCTTAAGTGGTATCTCATCTTTATATAATTTTTATACTTGAACCTATTCAAAATGTCAATTGTTTTTGCAATATTTATTTTTGCGCATCTTTTACGTTTCCAATATACATGTCATTATTTATCTTAATCTTGTAAAAAAATTTTTAATTTTATTAATAATTTTTGTAAATAAACTTTCTTTATATTCAACTAATGCTTGCTCCTGTACTTGTTCTGTTTCTACTCTCTCTTCCTGTCGCATTTTATTTCTTTTAAATAAATCACCTGTTTTATATTTTTCTGCCCTTTCTTCTTCTAATTTTTTCTCATTAAGTTCATGTAACTGTTCCATATATTGTTTTTGCTTTTCATTTAATAAATATTCCATATTAAGATAAGATAAAAAAGCAATGGTATCACGATTTAAGTTCTGTTCTTTCAATGGCTTTGTATCGTCATATTCCCATACATATTCTTTATCTTTATTATCTTTAATTAATTGTCTTATTTCTTCAGGAATCTTTGATAAATCTTCTTCTGATAAATACTTTAGTACCTCATCAACCTCAACTAATCTTTTGTTATAATCAACCATTATTTTTCACCTTTGCCTTTGAATTTTTCTCTAATTTTATTAATAAGACCTTTAATCCCACCTACTTCAGTTGTAGTCAAAGCTGTTTCTTTGTCTGCTTCTGCAATATCTTTTGAAGTTATCTTTTTCATTAGTCCAAAATAACAGTTATGTGGATCTATTCCTGCGCTAACCAATTCTCTTTGTGTTATATTGTATATTATTCCTAAATTAGTGCAAATGCTTCCTTCTTTGTCATATTTTCCACTTTTGCTATGTAAAATTTTTTCTCTCTTTTTTCTCTCTTCCTCTATTTTTTTCTCTTGGTCAGGTGTGAGTTTTGAATCTAAATGAGAAGGAGAAAGAAATCTTAAGTCCTCAAATTTATATCTTTCAAATATAGTCCTTTTTTGATAAGTGGATGGTGCATCTGGATAATCCTCTCTGGCATATGAAGGTGTATATAATATACCCTTTTCCATTAGATCCTTTTCTTTCTGTGAGATAACCTTTTCATGCGAATCTAAACTCTCATCTATTTCCCCATACTCATGAGGAAGTTTAACTAACAATAAAGATGTGTCTTCTTGTGTTGAGAGTACTGCCTCTCTTATAAACTGTTCTTTATCAATAAACCCCATTTTTTCAATACTCAATCCAGCTTTTTTTAATTTATCTTCTTCTATCTCGATACGTCTTTTATCTCCATAAAGTTCTGTGCCACCCCCGTATTCTGTATATTCTATAAAACCTATTTTGCCTTTTTCTGAACTTTTTTTTGCTTCTTGCATTCTTTTCATTATACCTGTTTCATATGCATCTATCTCTTGCTCATGTCCGTATCTTCCTCTTAACTCATTTTTATATTTTTTTCCATCTGCAGTTTTCATATCATCTGACAAAATGTATGTTGGATATGGTTTTCCTATTAATTTTGATAGTGCAATTTCTCTTTCAGATACAGGTCTGTCCATTATTGGACAACAAGCTTCATCATATGTATGCTCTGTTGTTGCTATCCACATTACATCATCGTATCTAGGATTTTCTGATGCTATGATTTCTTTTGCAAGTTCTTCTCGTGATTTAATTGGAACTTGTTTTTCCACTTGAGATACCATATCTTCTAATATGGTTTGATCTTTTAATAAATTTTCTATGTTTCCACCAAATTTTGTTTCTAATCCCTCAAGTGCAGGATAAAACCTTGAACCACTTTGAAGATTTTCTCTTAAATTTTCCCTTGATACTATTCTATGTTCTATTAAAAACTCTTTTTGTGTAACCTCAAATTGTTCTTCTACTTGTTTTTCATCTATTTCAATTCCTGATGCCTCAAGTATAGGTTTTAAAAATAGTAAATCACTTTTTGCCTCTTTCCAACTTAATAACTCAAGTGGCACAAATTGATATTCTTTGTTTCTTCTTCCTTTTTCAGTTTCTTTCATGAAATTATTTGGGTTATTTCTTACCCATTCATCATGAACTGTACATAGCATCTTTATTATATTAGGATTTGCTGTTTCTGTTATTCCAATTATTCTCTTTTGAATTTCTTTTGCAATTTCAGGTGATATAGTATCACTTTCATAAACATCTTGTATCATTTTTTCTTCCATTTCAGTTGAAAGTCCTAATACTTTTACAATTCCTTTTATGGAACTAATTTCTGACCCCCAAGTTATTCCTTTTGCCTCTTCTAAATTCTGTGGTTCTGCTTGTCCCCAGTTTTGTGCTGCAGTTTTTGCTATCTTCATTTCTATACTTTCCATCTAATTTTCCCCCTTCGTTTAATATATTATTTCTATTTTTCACATTTACCTTTGAAAAATTTCCCGATTTTATTAATTAGTTTTCTAATGCCTCCAACTTTATATAAATATACATTATAATATTATCATATTAAGTTATATTATTGTATTTTGTAACAAAAATTTAATTGATTTATAATTAAATTGTAATAAAAAATACTAGCTTGTTTATTTAGCTGAGCTTTTTCCGAAGAATTTAATGAATAATTTCTTCAATTTTGTTCTTTATTGTTCCTCAATATGTTTTTCATGTTCTTTGTGAATATATAAATGATTACTTGCCTTATATATTTCTGATGATGCAGTGTTATTGTCTTTATCTGCCTCTGCTATATCTTTTGCCGTGATTATTTCCTTATTTCTTCCTATGATAGCATCCAACATATAACTTGTTACAATTGATTCATAAGGCATATCCAAACAACCATCTTCATCTTTATGAGATTCAAAAGCATTTTTTATACCTTCTAAACTAATATTTATTCCTATTTTTTTAAGTTCTTCTATAAATTCATTATAATATGGAGAATCATTTCTAAAAACACTATTTACTAATTCAAAAAAATATTGTGAATTTAAATCAGCTATTAGTTGTTCTCTATCTATCTTTTCTATTAATTGTTTATCGCTAATTAATTTCATTAAACTTACAATTTGGTACACAAATCCTAATTCTGTCTCTCTTTCTTTATCTTCGGACCAAAAATGACTTTGCATAGTAAGGCCCTCATTTTTCATAATGTCAAAATATTTGTTTGCTTGCTTCGAATCGTTAAATCCGTAATCATTTCCAAATTCTAACTTATATCCTAATTCTGAAATTAGCATATTTGCATAACCTTGAACAAATTCCCCTTCATATTCAATTACTGTTACAGTTGGGTTTTCTTTTTGAATAGCACCACTTTCACCTTTAGGACACAATATATATGAGTTTTCTGTTAACTTTACAGCACCTCTTGTATATGTATCAACTGAGTTTGCACTTTCTATTTTACTATATTTTTTCAAATCGTCAAAAGGTATTATTACAGCATATTTCATTTTGTTCCAATTCCCACCATTATTAGCACCCACTTCATGATTTGCTGAAAGATGTACAGTATCTCTTCCAGATTTACAAGTAAAATCATATTTTTCTCCGCCGAGTATTACACTACAATCATGTAATACTCCTCCTGAATATCTTGATTCTATCCTATCATTTTTAGGTGCATAATCTGTTTTATGCACCATTATAATATCAGATGTACTCTCAAAACTTTTCATATTTACTTTGCCATTTGTTAATCCATTGTCATAGAATACTGCATTATCGAAACCTTCTTCTATTGTTTTATGAGCTTTTTTAATTTCTTCGAATCTTCTTTCTTTTTCTTCTTCGGTTAAAATAATAGTTACCCCTGCCTCTTTTAACTTTTTTATTGCTTCTGTGAAAGTATATCCCAGATACGATATAGTAGTTGCAACTTCTATTAAATTAACTTTTTCCATATCACCATTTAGTTCGGCTTCTTTTTTTAAAACTTCTTTTAATTCTTTAATCATATTGATTCTCCTCTTTAAAAATTTCTTCTTTAATTAATATTTCTTCTTTTACTTCCCCAATGTGCATTTTTTATATTTTTATTTTTTTCACTTTCTTGTCCTTTTCTTAAATCAAATCTATATATAGCAACAATAGCAAATATTAATTCTAATATAGTCGATATGATTCCAGATATTGCATAAAATTTAATATTATTAGGGCTATTACCCCCATTATTTGCTCAAGCCAAAACATAAATGCACCTCGATATTTATACTACTTTATTTTTACCAATTAATCTCTTTAAATTTTCTATCATAACATTATGTAGTTCAAGTCCCTTATGGCTCATGCAATAATCCTTTAGTACATATACATTATAGTTGTTTTCAAACATATCCAATGCTGTTTTATATATACAAGCATCTGTATCAAAACCACATAAGTATATTTCATCTATTTTATTGGACTTTATATAACTAATTAATTCTTCGTTTAATGCAGAATATATGTTTTTATTAATTACAAAATGTTTTCCTGTATCTATTGGAATATTTCTTCCTTCTTCTGTTAGACATCCTTTATAATTCAATTTTTTATACCAAATACTATTTTCATTATTAATAAATTTTGTGAATACTATATTTTTATATTCATGAGAATTAATTAAGTCTTGTATTTTCTGCATAGTCATCTTTGTATTGTTATTTATAAAATCATTCTGCACATCTATTACTAATAATAATTTATTCATAAATAACTCTCCTTAATATTTTTGAAAATTTTTTATCATCACTAAATGAATAACCTATTATTCCCTCATTTAGCCAATATTGATTTTGTGCTGAATCCCCATCAGCTTTTATTATATATTGTAATTCTGCTGAATATTCTTCGGCAATTATATTATAATCATTTTTTATACTTTCTCTCTTCTCTTTTGATGTTACATTAAAATTCATCTATTTTCTCCCTGTAATCTTTCTAACTTTCTCCAATTAGATATTCCATATAGTTGATACTACTAGTTGTTAATAAGTCTGACTTAAATATAAATGCAACCAAACTTACTAAAATAATACTGTCAAACAGCAATATTTTATCTGTCCATATCATATATATCTTCTAAAGCATCTTGGGTTTTAGATACAACTATTGTTCCTTTTTTACCTTCCTCTGTTTTTTTGTCCCAAACAAATTCCTTTTTATCTTTACTTGCCTCTTCTCTTATATATGACAATATAAATTTACCATCTTCTCTTCTTTCTGCCCTTAATTCTAATGCAGGTAACTCATCTGTTTTTTTCCAATAAAATTGTACTTCATTTCCTGTTTCTCCTGCACCTATATAATCTACTAATTTGCTATTTATTAGAAACTCCATATTTTTTTGAGATAATATTATCTCTTGTGGTATCAATAATTCATCTGGTATTTTTTCTCCTTTTTCTAAATACTTTTTTTGAGAACTAATAATTTTTTCAATGTATTCTCTTATTGCATCTGCTGGGCAATTTTCTGCATTAACATATTTTAATTTTTCATTATCCATATTATCATCTCCCTATATACATTTTTACTTTTCTTTACAAATATTTGGTAAGTTCATTTAGCTCTTTAATTTGATATTCATAACTTAATTTTTCTTTCTTTCGATTAACCCAAATTGCTTGCATTCCAGCATTTAAAGCTCCTTGTATATCTACTTTCAATTTATCTCCTATCATTACACAATTTGCTGGTTTTAAATCAACCATCTTACATGCAATATCAAAAATTTCTTTTTCTGGTTTTGAATATCCAACTTCACTTGAAATAATTATATCAGAAAAATATTTATTTAAGCCCATATGCTCTATTTTTTTTCTTTGCCATTTTCCATCTCCATTTGAAATTATAACAAGTTTGTATTTGTTTTTTAAATGTTCCAATACCTCTTTTGCATCATCAAATAAAATCCAATTTTTTTCATAAATGCTTTTATAATCTTTAAATTTTTGCTCAGCTTCTTCATCAGAAATATTAATTGAATAATTACTAAACAATCCTTTCATTCTTCCTATTCTTAATTCTTCAAACGATATCTTTCCACTATGATATTCCTCATATATTTCTATTGTGATTTTATTCCATACATTTGCAAAATCTATATCTTTAATTTTATCAAATTCACTATATAATTTTTTAAAATCACAAATTGCATTATATTCTGCTTTTTTACTATTAACAAGTGTATCATCTAAATCAAAAAAAATTGCTTTAATCATATAAATATTCCTCTTCTTATTTATGTTAGAATTATATCATATAAATTTTATTTCTCATTTTTATATATTTTCATCATGTCTTTTAGGCTTAATTTTGTTCCGTAGTTTAATATTGCTGATGAGTATATTTTAATTGATATTTTAGCTACTACTAGTATGCTTGCTAATAATATAAGTATTGAGCCTATTAATTCAGTAGGTGTTGCTGTTCCCATCATTACTCTAAATGGCATGCTAAATGGTGATGATATTGGAAGCATAGATGCCACTACATTTATATTGCTACTTGGATTCATCATTGAAAAATATGCTAGATAGAAACCAGCTATGGCTATAATTGCAATTGGTCCATTTGCAGAATTTATATCTTCTGGTTTACTTACAGTAGATCCTGTTAATGCGTATAACAAAGCATAGAAGAAATATCCAAATATAAAGTAAACTACTATTATAATTCCTAGCATTGGTGTTATATTCGTCATGTCAAATAAGCCATCTAGCGTTCCTTCTGGTAAGAAACTTACTGCAGATATAACTCCCACTAGCATAATAGATACTATTTGCAATAATCCTACAATTCCTATTCCTATTGTTTTACCTAATACTATTGTTCTTGGATTTGTAGATGTTATAAGTGTTTCCATTATTTTTGATGTTTTCTCGGTTGTTATTGAACTTGAAACTTGATATGCACAGAAGTATATTGCATAAAATAATAGTATTGATAATATCATTATTACAAATTGATTTCCACTTGCTGCATTTTCGTCTGTTTCTATTGTGTTTATATTAAATGGCATATTTAAACTTTGTAATTGTTCATTGCTTAATCCTAATTTTGATAATTGCACATTTTTATAAATATTAGCAAAAGATGTAATTACTTCTTCAGGAATTTCTCCATAAGAAACTGTGCTTTCAACATAATAGTTAATAACTATTCCATTGTCACCTTTTTCGAATACTAAACAACTATCTATTTCTCCACTACTTACTTCATTTTTTATTTCTTGCTCATCTATCTTTTCATTTTTTACAATAAATTTATAAGGTGATTCTTCTGAATTTAATGCTTCTAGATTTCCTTCAAATATATTTTCACTATCAACTAATAAAATTTTATCGTTCCAGTCGTTATCTCCTTTTATTTTGCTAATAATGTTTGGTATATTAAAGCCAACTACTATTAACACTAATATAATTAATGTTGATATTATAAATGATTTTCTTTGTAACATATCTTTTATTGTAAATGTAGCTACTGTTATTAAATCTCTCATTTGCTTGCACCTACTTTCTCTATAAATATATCATGCAAACTTGGTTTTTTTAGTTCAAATTTATTTACTTTAATATTATCTTTTGCAAGTAAATTATATAATTTATAGCCTTCTTCTTCATCTTTTATTTCTACTTCGTAATTATTATCTTTTGAAAATATTATTTTTAGTCCTAAACTCTCGATTAATTTGTCTATATTTTCTAGTGATTGTATTTCCATTTTGTTAGATTTATAGCTATTTTTTATATCATTTAAATTTCCCTTTAGCACTGTTTTTCCTCTATCTAGTATTACTAAATCTGTGCAAAATTCTTCTATTGAATTCATTTGATGACTAGACATTATTATGTATTTTCCCTTGTTTATTAAATCTATCATTACATTTTTTAAAATTTCTGTGTTTACTGGGTCTAATCCACTAAATGGCTCGTCTAATACTATTAGTTCTGGATCGTGCATAACTGCTGTTATAAATTGTACTTTTTGCTGATTTCCTTTTGATAATTTTTCTGCTTGAAGATATGTGTATTCCTCTAGCTCTAACCTTTTTAACCAATATTTTATAGATTCATCCGTTTCTTGTTTTTTCATACCTTTTAATTTTGCAAAATACATTAACTGGTCATATACTTTTGTTTTTGGATATATTCCTCTTTCTTCTGGTAAGTATCCAAAATTAACATGTTTTCTCGAAACTTCTTTACCATTCCATAAAATAGTTCCATTATCCTTTTTTATAATTCCAAGTATCATTCTAATTGTGGTTGTTTTTCCTGCACCGTTTGTTCCAAGAAGTCCAAAAGCGCCTGGTTTATTAATTTCAAATGAAAGATTATCTACTGCAAGTTTTGTACCAAAATTTTTCTTAACATTTTTTACTTCTAATCCCATTTTTTCACCCCTAATAATATTTATTGTTTATACAATTATATATGTAATCAAATTAATTGACAAGTATCTATTTATACTTTATATATTATTAAATTTGCATAATCCTAAATATTTAATATTGTCAAATAAAATCAAATTATGTAAAAAAAATAAAAATTTTGTATAAAAATTTTTAAAAAAACAAATTATAATAATATAAATTTTTTAAGGAGGAATAACATGAAAGTTTTCAAAAAATTATCTTTATTATTTTTA
>CANRFS010000035.1 GCA_947629965.1 uncultured Clostridia bacterium | reverse complement strand
TATATTAGAAGGAACAACCTCTAATTTTGTGTTATACATTGTAACACTATCATTGTAAAATTGTCTTGAAAAAGATATTTTGTTTTCTGTATTTTGTAATTCTTGTTGTAACTCAGAAAAATTTTGACTAGCTTTTAAATCTGGATAATTTTCAGAAACAGCCATAATAGTTTTTAAAGCACCAGATAACTGATTATCGAGTTCGGCTTTTTCTGCAACTGAAGAAGCATTAGCCCAAGAAGTTCTAAGCTCAGTAACTTTTGTTAAAACTTCATTTTCGTGTTTCATATAACCCTTTACTGTTTCGATTAAATTTGGAATTAAATCAAATCTTCTTTGTAATTGAACATCAATTTGACTCCATGAATTTTTTACTTTTTGTCTTAATCTAACTAAACTATTATACATACCAATTATTACTAAGACTAATAAGACTAATATTACGACAATAGCAATAACTATACCCATAATTAAACCTCCTAAATTATCAATAATTTTACAAACTTAATTATATCACAGTAAAAATAACATAGCAATAAATTAATAAAACAATTTTTTAAAATATAGTATATGCAAAAAAATAAAAATTTATTTAATTTTATGAATTTTTATTTCATAGGAATATATTGGTACAAGCTGAATATAATAAGGTATAGGGTATTCGAAGAAAATAATTACAAATTTGACAAAATTTTGAAATAATAGTATAATATAAGAGGTGTCTTGAGGAGGGATTTATGAATAAAGTAAAAAGTACATCGATATCTTACAGAAAGGTAATGGCAATAAGTGTAGTTTTTATATTAATCTTAGGGATATCAGTAATAGCAGGAAATATAAAACCTAAAAATGTGAAAATAAAATTCTCAAACAATCACGAAATTATGGTTTTAACATCAAAAACGAAAGTATCTGAAATATTAAAAGATAATCATATAATGTTATCGTCAGACGAAACAGTTATACCAGCTTTAGAAGAAGATGTAACAAACACAAATACAATTATAATTACAAAAGCTGGAGAAGAACCTACTAAAGTAGCAGAGATATCAAAAGAAGAATTAAATAATGATATACAAGCAATAGCAGAAAATTATACAGATATTACAGAAGAAATTATAACTGTACAAGAAGAAATACCATTTGAAACAATAACAAAAGATGTTTCGAGCGGAGCTACTACTACAAATAAAGTTATACAAGAAGGAAAAAATGGTATTAGAGAAGTAACATATAAGGTTAAATATAAAAACAAAGTAGAAATAGAAAAAATTGAGCTATCATCTAAAATAATAAAAGAACCAGTTGATAAAATAGTTCAAATTCAAACAAAAGTAACATCAAGAAGTGGACTAAGACTTGGAAGTGGATCAGTTTTAATATACCAACAATATGCTTCAACATTATGCCGTTCTTATGGTTGGTCAGAAACAGATATAGAATGTTTAATTAGTTTATGGAATAAAGAAAGTGGATGGAACCCATATGCGTATAATTCATCATCGGGAGCATATGGTATACCACAAGCTTTGCCAGGCTCTAAAATGGCATCAAAAGGATCTGATTATAAAACAAACTATCAAACACAAATAAATTGGGGATTAAGCTATATTAGTTCTAGATATGGTACTCCTCAAATAGCATGGAATCATTGGTTATCAAAAGGATGGTATTAAAATAGATTAAATAAAAACTATTAAAAAAAGGCAAGACAAAGAGATAAAAATCTAATTTGTCTTGTCTTTTCTCTTTCATTTTTTCAGTTTTTCCTTTTTTCTTTTTTTCTTTTTTTGGACGGACTAGATTTAGTCTTTTTTGAAAAAAAGACTAAATCTAGTCCGTCCAAAAAAAGAAAAAAAAGGAAAAAAAGATTTTCATTGTAAAAAAGAGATATATATGATATAAATAAATTATTAATTGTATAAGGAAGGTTTTAATGGAAGCACAGGATAAAATAAAAAAAGAAAAAGGCACATCTTTTATGAAAAATGTTGCAATGCTTATGGCTGCACAGATTTTAATAAAAATATTAGGCTTTGTTTATAGATTAGTTATAATAAATATAGAAGGATTTGGAGATATTGGTAATGGCTATTATGATGCTGGTTATACAGTTTATTCTCTACTACTTACTTTATCATCAGTTGGTATACCAACTGTTATATCAAAATTAGTATCAGAGAGAGTAGCAATTGGAGACCACAGAGGAGCATATAGAATTTTTCAAACTTCTTTAAAAATATTTACTGCAATTGGAGCTTTTTTCTCAATAGCATTGTTCTTTGGGGCAGATTTAATTGCAAGTAAAATTTTAAATGTTCCAAACATAAAATATGTTTTAATGGTTTTAGCACCTGCAATAATGTTTGTTGCTTCATCTTCTGTAATAAGAGGATATTTTGCAGGGCTTGGTAGTCAAAAAGCAACAAGCGTATCTCAAACATTAGAGCAATTTTTTAATTGTGTACTTACAATAACATTTGTATATTTATTAGTAGGTAAAGATCCAGCAATAATGGCAGCAGGTGGAAATGTATCTACAACACTTGCAATATTAATTTCTTTTACATATTTATATATATTTTATAGAAGAAGAAAAAAAGGAATTATGTTTGACTGCGAAGAACAAACTGTTCCACAAGAAGATAAAACACCTGGGAAACTTATAAAAACAATATTTGCAATATCAATACCAATGACAATTGGTTCACTAATTTCAGTAATTAATAGCATGATAGATACAGTAACAATAAGTAATTGTATACAGACTGCATTTTCAGGAATACTTAGCACAAAGGCAGAGCTCGAGGCAAAAGCAATGGAATTATCAGGATTACTATCAAAGGTAGTTACAATAATACATTTGCCACTTGCAATAACAGGAGCATTTTGTACTGCTCTAGTTCCAGCAATTTCATCTGCAATATCGGTAAAAGACTATAAAACAGTAAATAAAAGGCTTTCATTTTCATTTTTTGCATCATTACTTATTATATTGCCATGTATGGCAGGGTTAATTGCACTTGCTGGACCTATATTAAAACTAATATATCCTAATGCTCAAAGCGGCGAAAAAATATTAGTATTAAGCACGATTACAATGATATTCTGTTCAATTAACTATGTTATAGAGGGCGGACTTTATGGATTTGGAAAAGTTCATATACCTGCAATTGCCTTAGGAGTTGGTGCAGTTGTTAAATTAATAATGAATTTATGGTTAATTAGTAATCCAAATATAAATATATATGGTGCAGTTTACAGCTCAATTGCGTGCCAAGTTATATTATTTGCAATTTGCATGTACTATTTAAACAAAGAAATAAAATTACAAATAAGTTTTAAAAATCATATTTTAAAGCCTGCAATAGCATCTGGTATTATGGGCGCCCTTGCTTATTTTGCATATAAAATATTAGTAAATGTAGCAGGAAATGCAATATCAACAATTACAGCTATTGCTTTAGGAGTAATATCATATGTAATATTAGTTTTAGTAATGAAAATGCTTACAAAAGAGGATATATACATGATACCATTTGGAACTAAAATATATAGTGTTTTAGTTAAATTAAAAATTTATAAAGAATAAAGGAGAAAAAATGAAACTTATATCATGGAATGTAAATGGCTTAAGAGCCATATACAAAAAAGGATTTGTAGATATAGTTAAAAATTTTGGTGCAGACATATTTTGTATCCAAGAAACTAAAATGCAAGAAGGACAAATTGAATTAGATTTAAAGGATTACCATGAATACTATAATTATGCAGAAAGAAAGGGCTATTCTGGAACAGCAATATTTACAAAAATAAAACCAATAAATGTTACTTATGGCATAGGTGTGGAAGAACATGACAAAGAAGGAAGAGTAATAACTTTAGAATTTGATAAATTTTATATGGTAAATTGCTACACGCCAAATTCAGGTCGTGATCTTGCAAGATTAGACTATAGAATGGTATGGGAAGAAGCTTTTAGAAAATATCTTAAAGATTTAGACAGCGAAAAACCAGTTATAATTTGCGGAGATTTAAATGTTGCACATAATGAAATAGATTTAAAAAATCCAAAATCAAATAGAAAAAATGCTGGATTTACAGATGAAGAAAGAGGAAAAATAGATAAACTTTTAAAATCTGGATTTACAGACACATTTAGAAAAATATATCCAAATAAAGAAGGATGCTATACTTGGTGGTCATACATGTTCAATGCAAGAGCAAATAATGCAGGGTGGCGTATTGACTATTTTTTAGTATCTGATAGAATTAGTAATAATATAAAAGATTCATATATTTATTCAGAAATAATGGGAAGTGATCATTGTCCTGTAGGACTAGAAATGGAGGAGTTATGAAAGAAAAGAGAAATTGGACAAAATGGATATACTGGTTTACGTTTGCAGTAGCGGTATTATTTGTTTACAACACTTTAGATAATTTTAGCAATATTACTGCTGGACTTGGAAGGTTAATATCAGTGCTAATGCCATTTTTAATGGGAGTATTAATTGCATATTTATTTTACATACCATGTAGAAAAATAGAAAGATTATATAAAAGATCAAAGCGTAAGTTTATAAATAAGAGAGCAAGAGGCTTATCGGTACTTACAGTATATATAATAGCATTACTAATATTAATAATAGTTATAAATTTACTAATACCAGCACTTTCAAAAAGCGTAGTAGATTTAGCAAATAATTTACCAGGATATTATCAAAATGCTATGAATTTTATAGAGAATTTACCAGAAGATTCATTTGTGAAAAAAGAAAGTATTGAGCAAATTATTACTAATCTACAAAATATAGATATAACAAAAATAATTAGCCTAGAAAATGTATCAGATTATATAAAAGGCGTTGTAGGAGTTGCAAGCACTATATTTAGTGTATTTGTTTCAATAATAATGTCAATATATATACTATTGGAAAGAAAAGAAATATTAAAATTTATTAGAAGACTAATATCTGCATTGTTTAAAAAAGAGACAGGCGAAGCGATTAACAGTTATTTTATGAAGGCAAATGATATATTTTTTAAATTTATATCAAGCCAAATAATAGATGGAATTATAGTAGGAATAATTGTTTCAATAGCTCTATGGATATTAGGAGTAAAATATTGGGTATTATTAGGATTTATGATAGGCTTATTTAATGTAATACCTTATTTTGGAGCAATAATAGCAGTAGCAATAGCTACATTGGTTACAGTATTTACAGGAGGATTTACTAAAGCAATTTGGATGTTAGTTGTAGTTATAATATTGCAACAATTAGATGCAAATATAATAAATCCAAAAATTGTAGGAAATGCTTTGAAACTAAGTCCAATTCTAGTTATATTCTCTGTTACGCTATTTGGAGCATATTATGGAGTATTAGGCATGTTTTTAGCAGTTCCAATAATTGCATTGATAAAAATTTTAGTAAATGACTTTATAGATTTTAAAATAAAGAAAAAAGAATTAGAAGGAAATAAAAGTTAGATCTTTAAAAACAAAGATAGAAAAATACCGGAAGAAAATGAAAAAATCTTCCGGTATTTTTTTAACTAAATATAGCACCAAATGCACCAAAAACGCCAATAGATGCAAGGCCCATTATAATACCAGCTAAAACTACTCCAGCAGTAATTGCTAAAATACTCTTTTTAAAATCCATATTTAAAAGACTTGCTGCAAGGGTTCCGGTCCAAGCACCTGTTCCAGGAAGCGGAATACCTACAAATAAAAACAAGGCAACATATAATCCTTGACCTGTTTTAGATTGCAAAGTTTTTCCAGCCTTTTCTCCCTTTTCTAAACAGAAACTAAAAAACTTACCTATAAATTTTTTATCTGCCCCCCACACTAAAAGCTTTCTTGCAAAGAAGAAAATAAAAGGTACAGGTAGCATATTACCAATTATACAAACAATATAGAGAGGTACTAAAGATATTGGATCTCCAAGAAGTGGGCTAATCCCAATAGGTACAGCTCCTCTAAGTTCAATAAGTGGTACCATAGATACAAAAAAAACTAATAAATATTTAAGTATAACATTACTAATCATAATTAAACTCCTTATAAATTAAATCCTAAATATTGTATATGATATATACAAAAAAGTCCACAAAAAATTAATTATTTTTTAAGAATTCAATAAATTTTAAATGCTTGACATTTAATGGGAAATAAGCTATAATAAAAATAGCTTAAGCAATAATGTTTAACATAGTTGCATAAAAAAGACTAGGAGCTCTTTTCCTAGTCTTTTTCCTTTTAATCTTCATTGAATTTATTTAATATTAAATAAATTATGTATAAAGATAAAAGTCTCATAATGTTCAACATATTTTGCAACCTCCTCCCTGCCACTAAGCAAGTAGGCATAATTAGTATAATTTATTCTACAATAAATGTCAATATTTTCCATAAGCAAAAGCTTGAAATAAATACAGTGTTTTGACATATAAAACAAAAATTGGAATAATTGCATTTTTGTGATATAATATATATTTAGGAGATAAAAAAATGAGTTATATAGAATTAAGAGATGTAGAAAAAACATATAATAACGGAGCTGTAAAAGCAGCAGATGGAATTTCCTTTTCAGGAGAAAAAGGAGAAATAATAGTAGTTGTAGGACCAAGTGGAGCAGGTAAAACTACAGTATTAAATTTAATAGGTGGAATGGATAGTGTAAGCAGTCGGAAAAATAATAGTTGATGGAAAGGATATAAGTAAATACAGTGAAAGAAAGCTTACAACTTATAGAAGAAATGATATAGGATTTGTATTTCAATTTTATAATCTGATTCCAAATTTAACAGCAAAAGAAAATGTAGAACTTGCAAGTCAAATATGCAGGGACGCATTAGATCCAGAACAAGTGTTAAAAGATGTGGGATTAGAAAATAGAATGAATAATTTCCCAGGACAATTATCTGGTGGAGAGCAACAAAGAGTAGCAATAGCAAGAGCAATAGCAAAAAATCCAAAACTTCTTTTATGTGATGAGCCAACTGGAGCATTAGACTATAATACAGGAAAAGAAGTTCTAAAAGTATTACAAAATACAGCAAGAGAAAAAAATATAACAGTTATAATAATCACACATAACCAAGCAATAACACCAATGGCAGATAGAATTATAAAAATAAAAAATGGAAAAGTAAGTGAAAACAAAACAAATGAAAACCCGATTTCTATAGACCAAATAGAATGGTAAAAGAAGTTTTTGGCAAAAAAGGGCACAGACCCTTTTTTTGCCAAAAGGAAGGAAAATGAGATGAAAAAGGCGTATTTGAAAGATGTTGTAAGAGAAATAAAAAGAACAAGAAAAAGATTTATCTCAATTATTGCAATTGTAATGTTGGGGGTTTCTTTTTATGTTGGAATTAATACAGCAAGCCCTGATATGCTTGATACATATAACAAATACATGAACGACTATAACATGTTCGATCTAAATTTACTTTCAACAGTTGGTTTTAATGATGATGATGTAGAAACAATAAAAAATATCAATAAATTGGATTATATTGAGCCTGCAAAATCAGTAAATGTTATTACAAAAAAGGAAGATAAAGAGCAAGTTATAAATGTAATTTCTATGCCAAAAGAAATAACTGATGAAAAAATAAATAAAGTAGAACTAGTAGAAGGTACATATCCATCAAAAGAAAGTGAAATTGTTTTAGATAATAAACTATCAGCACAATATAAATTAGGCGATACAGTAGAGTTTATAAGTACTGATACTGACTTAAAAGATACTTTTAAAGAAACTAAATATACAGTTGTAGGATTTGCAAATTCTCCATTGTATATTGCTTTAACAAGAGGTAATACAACCCTTGGAAATGGAACAATTGAAGGATTTGCAGTAGTACTAGAAGACGCATTTTCAATGGAAGAGTATACTAACATATATGCTAGAGTAAATGCAGAAAACAAAAATAGAACATCAAGTGAATATATAGATGAAATAGAAAACATACAAACAGAAATAGAAGAAAATACTAATAAACTTGCAGAAGATAAATACAATAAATTATACAACGAAGGAGAAGAAAAAATAAATGATGCAAAAAAAGAAGTACAAGATGCAAAAAATGAACTTCAAAACGCAGAAAATGAATTAAAAAAAGCAAGAGAAGATTTAAATTCTGCAGAAAATGAATTAAATAAGCAAAGGCAAAATTATAACAAACAAATTGCAGAATACGAAGATAAAATAAAGGAAGCGGAAGATGCTTTAAAAAACAATAAATCTTTACTAGATCAAAAGCAAAAAGATTTAGATGATGGATTAGAAAAATTAAATACAGAAGAGCAAAAATTATTACAAGCAGAGCAAGCAGTGCTAATTCAAGCAGGAGCAGAAGACTTAAATACATATTTAAAATATTTAGAGCAAATGTCAGCTCCACAGGACATAATTGAAAATGTTAAGCAAATAATTAATGGAAAAAAAGAAATAGAAAAACAGAAATTAGCTTTTCAAAATTATCAAGATGAATTAAGTGCAGGGTTAACCGAATATCAAAAAGGTGTAGATGCCTTTAATTTGCAAAAACAAGAACTAGAAAATTCTAAAACAGCCGGCGAAAAAGAATTACAATCTGCTGAAAATAAAATAAAAAATGGATGGACAGAACTTGAGACAAATGAAAAAAATTTTCAAGAAGAAAAGCAAAAGGCTTTAGATGAAATAGCAGATGCAGAAAAAGAAATTGCAGACGCTGAAAAACAATTAGAAGATTTAAGTGTAAAAATATATGTACTAAATTTAGAAACAAATGAGGGATACAGTTCATATAAATCAGACTGCGAAAGCGTAGCAACAATAGGTAAGGTATTCCCTATAATATTCTTTTTAGTTGCAGCATTAGTATCACTTACTGCAATGACAAGAATGGTAGAAGAAAATAGGGGTAATATTGGAACATATAAATCACTTGGATATAACAGAGTAAAGGTTGCATATAAATATGTAATATATTCAGTTTCTGCAACTGTGATAGGTATAGTATTAGGAGCCTTTGTTGGTTCATATACGCTTCCTTGGGTAATTGCAACAGCATATGGAATTTTGTATAACACAATGCCAACTGTTATAATGAGCATAAATATGGAATTTACTTTAACCGCAGGTGTAGCAGCATTTGCATCTACAACAATTGCTACAATGTTTGCATGTTATAAAATATTAAGAGAAACACCAGCTAAACTAATGAGACCAAAATCTCCAAAAGAAGGCAAAAAAATATTCCTAGAAAAAATTCCATTTATTTGGAAACATCTTTCTTTTACCAAAAAGATAACTGCAAGAAACGTATTTAGATATAAAAAACGTTTATTTATGACAGTAATAGGAATTGCAGGATGCACAGCCCTAATATTTACAGGATTTGGGCTAAAAGGTTCTATATCTTCGATTGTTAGCAAACAATACGGAGATATTAGAAAATATGACTTTGAGGTAACTTTAGAAAGCGAATTAAATAATAATCAAATTGAAGATTTAAATAAATATATAGAAAATAATGTAGCAGATTTAAATTACACATACTTAAAACAGCAAACAAATGAAGTAGAGGCAAATGGAGAAAGTCAAGATGTATACATATTAGGAATTAGTAATGAGGAAGAATTTAAAAATTTTGTTACATTACAAAACAGAAAAACAAGAAAAACAGTAAATTTAAGTGATGATGGCGTTGTAATTACAGAAAAGCTATCTAAATTATTAAATGTTAATATAGGCGATGAAATAACAATAAAAATAGATGACGAAAAAACGAAAAATGTTAAAGTATCAGAAATAGTAGAAAACTATGTATATCATTATATTTACATGAATAAAACAGTATATGAAAATACCTTTGGAGAAAAATTGATTAATAATCATATTTATTTAAGTACTGATGAAGACCTAAATCAAGAAACAGAGGAACAAATTTCAGAATATCTATTAAAAAATGAAAATATAGGTCAAGTTTTTAGAGTTAGCAGTATTAGCGATGGTTTTGACGATATGATAAATAGTTTAAATATAGTAGTTATTGTATTAATAGTATGTGCAGCATTGCTTGCGCTTGTGGTTTTATACAATTTAAATAGTATAAACATAGAAGAAAGAAAAAGAGAACTTGCAACAATTAAGCTACTTGGATTTTATAACAGAGAACTATCAAGCTATGTATTTAGAGAAAATATAATACTTACGATAATAGGAGCTATTTTAGGATTAATATTAGGAGTATATTTAAATTTCTTTGTAATATCAACTGCAGAAGTAGATATGGTTATGTTTGGTAGAGAAACATCAGTTATAAGCTATATATTGGCATTTTTAATGACAATAATATTTGCTACGCTAATTAATTTAATGATGAATAAAGAACTAAGAAAAATAGATATGATAGAAAGCCTAAAAAGTGTAGAATAAAAAAATAAGATTTTGAGATTATTCTCAAAATCTTATTCATTACTAACATTTTCAATTTGAACATTTTCTTTAGCAGGTGCTTCTTTTTGAGAAGTAAATGAATTTGCGAGATAACCTGCAAAAAATCCTACTAAAAATACTATAATAATTAAAAAGGCAAATTTAATACTTTCTTGTTTTTCATATATTTCCTTATCATAAACCTTCATAATAACTCACTCCTTTTTAATTATTTAATATAAATATATTATATATCATAATCAAAATTGTTTCAAGAATTTTATAAAATAAAATTCTATTTACAATTACATAAAAAAGATATATTATTAAACTAGTACAATAAGTCAAAGGAGACTAACTATGAAAAAATTAAGTTTATTATTTTATTATATTTTTTTCATAATATACGAAGAATTAGTGTTATCATGCTTATTGTTTAAAACATTTCCAACAAGTAT
>CANRFS010000034.1 GCA_947629965.1 uncultured Clostridia bacterium | reverse complement strand
TCCTAAAAACATTGAAATATCAATAATATTATAAATATAAATAATACTGATAATATGGGAGTAACAAGTTCATGTGGAAGTGGGAAGAAATACAAGAACTGTTGTGGAAAGAATCAATAAGATAAGGAGTGTATCCAAAAAAAATGGATGCACTTCTTTTTTATGCTATAACTAAAGGTAGTAAAAAATCATATAAATTTGAAAGAATTCCAAAAAAGATTGAATTAAATTTATATCTATGATACAATACAAATGTTCGCAAAATAAAAGGAGAGATTTGTTATGAATAATGTAAATGGAGATATTATAATATATCAAACAGACGATGGACTAACAAAAATAGATGTCAAAATTCAAAATGAAACAGTATGGTTATCTCAACAACAGATGGCTGAACTATTTGGTACTTCAAGAACAAATGTAATAGAACATATAAACAATATTTATTTAGAAGAGGAACTTGATAAAAATTCAACTTGTCAGAATTTCCGACAAGTTCAAAAAGAAGGAAATAGAACTGTTTCAAGAGAAATTCCTTTTTATAATTTAGATATGATAATTTCTTTGGGATATAGAATAAAATCTAAAATTGCTACTAACTTTAGAAGATGGGCAACAGAAAGATTAAAAGAGTATATGATTAAAGGTTTTACTTATGAAAGAGCAGATGCTGATAAGCCATTTATGGGATTAACAACATTTTTATTGCAAAAGAGCAAAAATAGATGTAATATAGTTAAAGATGGAGGCTGGATTTAATAAATAGAAAATTAGAAAGGGGAAGGGATAAAAAACATGGAACTGTATGAGAAAAATGGAAATATATTATATATATTAAATGTTTTAAAAAAATATAGTGATGAAGAGCACAAATTATCTATATCAGAACTAAAAGAAAAAATAAATGAAATATATGGTGAAGATATAGACCCAAGAACTATAAGAAGAAATATCAACTTGCTTAAAGAAAAATTTGGTTATGATATTAGTACATACAACGATAATAAAATAGGTTATTACATAAGTAATGATCCAGAAACAGATTTTGAACCAGGAGAAATAAGAGCTATTATTGATAATTTTAGTTATGCAAACTACATTGTTCCATCTATTGCTAAAAATATAATAAAAAAATGCAAGAATATTCAAACAGTATATGAAAATGAGAAAATAAAAGATTATGAGATATATGCAAATGATTCAAAAACTGAAAATACAGAAGTGATAATGAATATAGAAGATATTTCTAACAGTATTTTTAGAAAAAAGAAGATTAAATTTGAATATTGGAAATATGCTATAACTAATAAATTAGAAAAAACAATTGTAAGTAATCCAATAGTATCTCCTTATGCAATTGTATATAGTAAACAAGAATTTTATTTAATTGGAATAAAAGAAGGACAAACAAATTTTTATAATTACAGAATTGATAGAATAAAAAACATTCAAATTCTTGATGATGATATTACAATTAAAAAGAAAAAAAGTGAAATAAAAGATTTTGCAGAATCATCTATTGAAATGTTTGGTGGTAAAAAAGAAGAAATAGAAGCAATTTGCCATATTTGGCTATTAGATGCAATTTTCGATACTTTCGGAAGAAATGTAACAATTGAAAAAATACCAAATGATGACGAACATTTTAAATTATTAGTTGATGCAAATCCGTTGGGATTTAGAATGTGGGCTATGAGAAATATAGATTTAGTAGAAGTAAAAAAGCCAATAGCGTTAAGAAATGAAATGATTAACATTATAAAAAAAGCAAAAGAAAAATATGATACTTAATTTTATTGTAAAGTAGAAAATAGTACACATTTGACAGAATAGTATTTACATGGTATATTTTTACATATATAAAAAATGATAAATTATTGTAAAAAGGAGGTGTACTAAAGATGAGTAAAAAAAATATTATCTTTATATGTATTGCAGTTGCTGTTATTATAGTCGTTGCATTTGCAGTTTATTTTATAATAAAAACAGTAAACGAATCTAAAACTTCAGATGATGAAAAAATAATAATAGAAAAATATGATGAAAATTTTAATATTGAAAAAATAATCGAAATTACTAACAAGAAACAAATAAAACAACTCAAAGATATGTGTGAAAATCCATCGCTAGAACAGGATGATGAAACACCTTATCTTGCAATAAGAAACGATGTAAAAATAGACTTAGGAAATGGAAAATTTTTAATGATACAATTAGGACTTGACAAATATTGTTACTATGAGGATGCAAATACAGATACACAACTTGTAATTAAAATGCCTGAGGGATTATTAGAAAAAATAAATGATATCTTAGCAAAAAATTAGTATAGTAAAAATAATAGTAAATTTTCAAAAGGAGGCAAATTTTGTGATAGAGCTAGAAGAAAACAAGCGTAAAATCTCAGAGTTGAAAAATAAACTAAAAAATATAGGTGATTCACTTTGACATTGAAAATATCAAAGTAGAGTTAAACGAATTGCAAGAAAAAACACATGTATCTGATTTTTGGGAAAATCCTGAAAAAAGTACAGCTATCTTATCTAAAATAAAAGTAATTCAAAACAAATTAGATAAATATAATAAAATAGAAAAGGAACTTTCTAATATTGAAGATTTAAATGAGTTATTAATTACAGAATATGATGAGGATTTAGCAAAAGAACTTGTTTGCAATACAGTTAATTTAGAAAATGAAATAAATGGGTTAGAAATACAAACACTTTTATCAGGTAAATATGATAGAAACAATGCAATACTTACACTTCATCCAGGAGCAGGTGGAACAGAATCACAAGACTGGGTAGAAATGCTATATAGAATGTACTCTAAATGGGCTACAGCCAATGGATATACAGTCAAAGAGTTAGAATATTTAGAAGGTGATGAGGCAGGAATTAAAAGTGTAACATTTCTGATTTCTGGAGAAAACGCTTATGGATATCTTAAAGGAGAAATGGGAGTACATAGATTAATTAGAATATCACCATTTGATAGTGGCGGAAGAAGGCATACTTCTTTTGCATCTCTCGAAGTATTGCCAGAAATATCTGAGGATATACAATTAGATATAAACGCGCAGGATTTGCGAATAGATACATATAGAGCATCAGGAGCAGGTGGACAACATATAAATAAAACAGATTCAGCAGTAAGAATTACACATATTCCTACAAATATTGTAGTTTCTTGTCAGTCTGAAAGATCACAAATACAAAACAAAGAGACTGCTATGAGAATGCTAAAGTCAAAACTTTTAGAATTAAAAGAAAAAGAGCAAAAAGATAAAATAGAAGACCTAAAAGGTGTTCAGAAAGATATAGCTTGGGGAAGTCAAATACGTTCTTACATATTTTGTCCATATACGTTAGTAAAAGATCACAGAACAAATTTTGAAGTAGGTAATGTAGAGGCAGTAATGAACGGAGATTTAAATGGATTTATGGAAAGCTATTTAAAATACATAACAAAAAATAAAGAACAAAAATAATAAAAAAGTAATATAATATAGAGTAAAAGTATTATTTTACTTTTGCATAAATAATATTTAAATTTAGATGTTATTTATACTTAATATAGTAAAGTGGGGCAAATATAGATGGGCTTAATTATACAAAAATTCGGAGGAACTTCTGTAGCAGATAAAGATAAACTTTTAAATGTATGCAAACATGCAATTAAAGAATATGAAGCAAATAATAAAGTAGTTATTGTAGTATCAGCACAAGGTAAAACAACAGATAGATTAATTTCAGAAGAACAAGAAATATCAACTAATCCAGATAAAAGAGAGCATGACGTTTTACTCTCAATAGGTGAACAAATTACCATATCTAAGCTTGCAATATACTTAAAAGAACTTGGATATGATGCAATATCTTATACAGGTTGGCAGATACCAATTATTACAGATGATATATATGGTAATGCAAATATTATAGATATAAAAACTGATAGAATCTTAAAAGAACTTGAAAACAATAGAATTGTTATAGTTGCAGGCTTTCAAGGAATTACAAAATCAGGTGATATAACAACACTTGGTAGAGGAGGCTCTGACACAACAGCTGTAGCACTTGCTGCATATTTAAAAGCAGATAAACTATACATTTATACAGATGTAGATGGTGTATATTCAGAAGATCCAAACAAGAATGAAAATGCGATAAAATATGATACAATTTCATATGATAAAATGATAGAAATGGCTAAAAATGGTGCAAAAGTTTTGCACACGAAATGTGTTGAGATGGCTAAAAAATATAACGTTCCAATAATAGTAAAATCTACTTTCGTAGAAAACGAAGGAACAATTGTTAAATAAGTTTAAAGGCAGGCAAAATAGGTTCTGCCTTTTATATTGTATCAATTTATCCGTAAAAATTTCTAAAACTATTGCAAAAAGAAAATGTATAATTTATAATAAACTCAAAATAATACGAAAGGTTGTGTAAAAATGAATAACGAAAGAGGTAATATAGGTTTAATTATTGGAATTATAGTAATAATACTTGTAATTGCAATAGTAGGAGTAATTTTTTTAGTAAATGGAAATAAGGATTCAAAGGACGGAACAGTTCAAAATATAGCTAATACATCTAATAATAAGTCAAATAATGAAAACGAAGAAAACAACTCAAATCAAATAGATTTTAATAATTGGGGAGTGCCAGATAGTATAAATACAGAAAATTCTTCTGGAATAATGGGGACAGCATATATACATTTACCAGAAGTAGCTTCTATGAGGAGAGGTGCAGGACAAGTTGCTGATCAAAGCGATGATACTTTGATTATATTAGGTGGGCAACATTTAGAATCTCCAATAGTAACTAATTTAAAAGAAGTTTTATCAACTTTTATATCTCAGCCAGTTGATGTTTTAAGTAAATATAGACGAGTAGATTACAAGAATTTTGCATTTAATGTAGAAACAAGCGAAATGGTAAAAATTAATGATTATGATATGTGTAAATATACAGGAACTCATACATATACATACAATGGAGAACCTGGAAGTATGAAATTTGTAGCATATGCTACTCAACTAAAAGAAAATGGTGCATATGTTTACTGGATGGTTATAGATGAAACAGAAGACCAATCTATGACAAATACAATAATGGAACATGCTACAAATATGGCATATACATTTCATGAATAATAATAAAAATATTAAGACGAGTTTTCTCGTCTTTTTTTATTGAATAGGGAAAATCGAAGATTTTTCTATGTATTATTTTGTCGAACGATTATTATTGATAAAAGAACTGTAATAATATATAATAAAATTTATAAAAGGGGGATTAAGTTGAGAAATATAATTTCATATAGAAGGGAGGATTGTAAAATGAATTTAAAAGGTAACACAGCTATACTAACAAAATCTATAAATAAAAAAATAGAGAAAGATATAAAAGCTGCACAAAAAGATAGATTAATTGGAAATATGGGTACTCCAATTGAAGAAGTATTAAACAATATGAAAAAAATAATAAAAGGAGAAAACTTATAATAAATGAAAATATTTATTTCCAATAAAGCAAGAGATGACTTATATCTAATTTCTATTTATAAACGTAGATATAGCATTTCAAACAGCCAAAAATTCTTAGAAGATTTTAATTCTGCTATTCAATCTTTATATTTATTTCCTTATATGTATCCTAAAATTTCAATAAATAGTTCATACAGAAAAATATTATTTAGCAAAAATTATTTAATTATATATTTTATCAATAATAATGTAATTTATATAGATTCAATTGTAAATTGTAAGCAAAATTATATTGAATATTAATGTTGTATTATTATTTTTTTTGTAATATAATGAAGTTGCAAAATGAAAAGAGAAAATTTTATTGTATTTTAAGGAGGTAGTTTTAAAGTGAAAGCATTAATTAGCGTTTCTGATAAAACAGGAATAGTAGAATTTGCAAAAGAATTAGAGAGTATGGGAATTGAAATTATTTCAACAGGTGGTACATACAAAAAATTAAAAGAAGAAGGAGTAAAAGCAATAGAAATCTCTGAACTTACAGGTTTCCCCGAATGTTTAGATGGCAGAGTTAAAACTCTTCATCCAAAAGTACATGCAGGAATTTTAGCAATGAGAAGTAATCCTAATCATATGAAACAATTACAAGATTTAGATGTAGATACAATAGATTTTGTTGTTGTTAATTTATATCCTTTCAAACAAACAATATTAAAAGAAAATGTTAAAAGGGAAGAGGCAGTTGAAAATATAGATATAGGTGGACCTACAATGCTTAGAAGTGCAGCAAAAAACTATCAAGATGTAACAGTAATTACAGACCCTAACGACTATGAAAAAGTTCTTACAGAATTAAAACAAAATGGTAAAGTATCATTAGATACAAAATTCTATTTAATGAATAAAGTATTTGAACACACAGCAAGTTATGATGCTATGATTTGTAAATATTTAAAAGATGAAAGAAAAGACGAAAGCCTTCCACAAGAATTAACTCTAACTTATGAAAAAGTTCAAGAAATGAGATACGGAGAAAATCCTCATCAAATAGGAGCTTTATATAAAGAGATAGGAAAATGTGAAGGATCACTTACAATTGCTAAACAATTAAATGGAAAGGAATTATCATTTAATAATATAAATGACACAAACGGTGCATTAGAACTATTAAAAGAATTTGATGAACCAACAGTAGTTGCTTGTAAGCACGGAAATCCATGCCGGAGTAGGTAGTGATAAGAAAAGTATTTATAAAGCATGGCAAAAGGCATTTAATGCAGATAAAACATCAATATTTGGTGGAATTGTTGTAGTTAACCGTGAGGTAACAGAAGAAATGGCAAATGAAATGAAAGAAATATTCTTAGAAGTGGTTGTCGCACCATCTTATTCAGAAAAAGCATTAGAAATATTAAAAGTAAAGCCTAATTTAAGAATTCTTTTATTACCTAGCATAACTGTAAAACAGCCAAAGGGTTCTTATGATATTAAAAAGATAAATGGAGGTATTATACTTCAAACAATAGATTCAGAGCTACTTGATGAATACGAAGTAGTAACAAATAGAAAACCAACAGATAAAGAATTAGAAGATTTAATGTTTACATGGAAAATAGTTAAATATGTAAAATCAAATGGTATAGCAATAGGAAAAGATAAGCAATCATTAGGAATTGGACCGGGACAAGTAAATAGAATATGGGCAACAAAACAGTCAATAGAGCATGCAAATGAATTAATAGGAGAAGGAGTAACAAAAGGTGCAGTTCTTGCATCAGACGCATTTTTCCCATTCTCAGACTGTGTAGAAGCAGCTCATGAAGCAGGAATAACAGCAATAATTCAACCAGGTGGAGCAAAGCAAGATCAAGCTTCAATAGATAAATGTAATGAATACGGAATAGCAATGATATTTACACATATGAGACATTTCAGACATTAATTAAAATTTAATAAATATGGCAGAGGACTCGTTTTATTGAAAATTAAAATTCAATGAAATCTGTCCTCTGCCTTTTTTATTGAATAGGAAAAATCAAATATATTTTGTTCTAAATAAGACAAGATCTGAATATATATATTAAAGTGAAAAGTGAAGAGTACGAAACTCTTCTATATTTTGAAGGAGGAAATTCTTATGACTATTGAAGAAAGAAAAAGTTTGTCTAATACAGTAATACAAAATTTAGTATTAGAAAATAGAGAAAAGCTTAGTATTTCTGGAGTTTTAGATGTATTAAGTTTTGATGATCAAGTAGTAATTGTAGAAACAGATTTAGGTTTATTAAATGTAAAAGGTGAAAATTTAAAAATAAATAAATTAAGTATTGATACATCTGAGGTAGTTATAGAAGGAGATATATCTAGTATGGCTTATTCAGATAAAGATATAGATAAAAAGGGAGCATCTCTTTTAGGTAAGATATTTAAATAAGGTGATAGCTTGGAAAATCAGGTATATTTATTTATAATTTTTATATTAAATGGCTTTTTAATTTCTATTTTATTTGATTTTTTTAGGATACTTAGAAAATCTTTTAAAACGACTGATATTATTACATATATAGAAGATATCCTTTTTTGGATTATAACGGCATTAATAATTTTATATTCGATTTTTAAATTTACGAATGGACATTTGAGAGGATTTATATTTGTAGGAATAGGCATTGGAGTAATAATATATATGCTTATATTTAGCAAAATTTTCATAAAAATTAATTTGTATATAATTAATTTTATCAAAAATATTGCTAATTATATATTTATAAAACCATTAGAAATCTTATTTAAAATACTAAAGAAAATAATATTTAAACCAACAACATTTTTATTTATAAATTTTAAAAAGTTTTTGTCAGTTTTTAGGATAAATTTTAAAAGTTTGTTTTTAAAAAAGAAAAAAAATGAATCTAGGAAGGATTTCGTTTAATTTTGTTGAAATATATAGTATATAATGAAATTATATATTTTAACTTTACTTAAGGAGAGATACAGATGAAAAAACGATTTGAAGCAAAGAAAATATGTAAAAAATTGCTATTTTTTGCTATTTTGGCTTACATTGCATATATTTTTATAGGACAACAAAAAACGTTAAATTCTTATAAAACTGCTCAAAATTATTATTCAGAACAATTAAATAAACAATTGGCATATCAAGAAACTTTAGAAACAACAAAGGCTAATATAAATTCTAAAAAATATATAGAAGAAATAGCAAGAGAAAAATTGGATATGTATTTACCAAATGAAAGAGTATATATAGATAAAGGAAATTAATATTAGGTAAGAAAAATATTATAATCTTACCTAATTAATGTTTATAACTAGTTTTTTCGTTTTATAAATAATTTAATTCTTTGTTTTTCCAAAATTTAAAATATAAATATAAATAAATATATTATAGGGGGTATACAAATATGGAGCTTGAAAATCTAAGCTTATCAGATTTAAAAGCAAGAGCAAAAGAAAAGGGGTTAAAAAACTTATCAAAATTAAAAAAGGAAGAGATAGTTTCTTTATTAAACAAAAATGAAAGTATAGATGTCAAAAAGGATTCTAATTCTTCAGAAAATGAGTACAAGCTTACAAGTGAAGGCGACGAATTTGTAGAAGGAATATTAGAAGTACTTCCAGATGGATATGGATTTTTAAGAGGTGAAAATTATTTACCAACACCAAAAGATGTTTATATTTCACCTGTCCAAATAAAAAGGTTTAGATTAGATACAGGGGATAAAGTTAAAGGGATAAAAAGAACTCCGAAAGAAGGAGAGAAATTTCCAGCATTAATATATGTAGGAGAGGTAAATGGAGAGCATCCAGAGAAAGCGATGAAAAGACCTCATTTTGATGATTTAACTCCTATTTATCCAAATAAAAAATTAAGTTTAGAAACAACATCTTCAGAATACACTATGAGACTTATGGATTTATTATCTCCAATAGGAAAAGGACAAAGAGGAATGATAGTTGCACCACCTAAAGCAGGAAAAACTACAATACTTAAAAAAATTGCAAACAGTATAACAACAAATAATCCAGAAGTTGAATTAATAGTTTTATTAATAGACGAAAGACCAGAAGAAGTAACAGATATGAAAAGATCTATTAAAGGTGATGTAATATATTCAACATTTGATGAAGTACCTGAGCATCATGTAAAAGTAGCAGAAATGGTTTTAGAAAGGGCTAAGAGATTAACAGAACAAAACAAAGATGTTGTAATATTATTAGATAGTATAACAAGACTTGCAAGAGCATATAACCTAGTTATACCAACATCTGGAAGAACTCTTTCAGGAGGATTAGATCCTAGTGCTCTACATAAACCTAAAAGATTTTTCGGTGCAGCAAGAAATACAGAAGATGCAGGAAGCTTAACAATACTTGCAACTGCATTAGTTGATACAGGAAGCAGAATGGATGATGTAATATTCGAAGAATTCAAGGGAACAGGAAATATGGAAGTACATTTAGACCGAAAACTTTCAGAAAAACGTATTTTCCCAGCAATTGACATAAATAAATCAGGAACAAGAAAAGAAGAATTATTACTTTCAAAAGACGAACTAGAAACTGTATTTGCGTTAAGAAAAGCAATGTCTAATATGTCTACTCAAGAAATGACAGAACAATTAATAGATCAAATGCTTACAACCAAATCTAATGAAGAATTTTTAGAAAGAATGAGAATATTTTTCAAAAATAATAAATAAGAGAGAGGGGTATATTAAAAAAATATACCTAACTTTTCTAGACACAACATTGCACAAAATGAAACTTTTGCGCAAATAGAGATAGGACTTTTTTGATGTAAGGTCCTATCTCGCTGTTTTTAAGCCTTTTACAGCCTTTCTCACTCAACAAACTATATGTCTTTTTTATAAAAACCTCTTATACTTGATTCTCACGCGTCAATATTTTTAAGGTTTCTAGTTATTTATTATCATTTTATAATTTATTAAAATGTTTTTATAAAAATTTATGAAATCCTTGGATTTCAGTATTTTGCTCAATTTTATAGACAACAAGTTATATTACCTTTTTTAAAAAACGGCTTAAAATCGATTCTCGTGCGTCGTTTTTTTAGCCATTTTTCAGTATTTTTCAAAAATCATTGATTTTACAATATTTTAGTAAATTTACATTATATTAGTATTAATTTATAAATATTCAAATTAAATTTCAAATGATTAACTTTATTAGTTAAATGTAAAAATGTCTTAAAATTGATTTTGAAGCTTTATAAAATAAAATTATTTTATAATGTTATAATTAGAAATTTATTTTAAATTTTATTAAATATTTATAAAATTACATTTAAATTTCTAAAATTTTAATTACAACAAATGTTCGGTTTTGAAATTTAATGTTCGTAAAATAAATTTTTCAAAATCTTAATTTTGAAATTTTATTAATTTTTATTTAATTTAAGATATCCATTTTTCAAAACTGCCTCTCTCCTACTCTCTCTATTCTTTGTTTGTTAACATATTTATATACTTTTTTATAATATTATATATTTTATCAGAATGAATTATATAACTCCCATGTTTTTCCTTTTTTACTATTTCAAGTGTACTATTTTTTATATTATTTGAAATTAATTTTGTATGTTCTAACTTAACTACATCTTTCTCTCCTGCTAAAACATGAACTGGTATTTTAATTTTTTGCAAATCTTCTATTGGAATATTAGGTTCATC
>CANRFS010000033.1 GCA_947629965.1 uncultured Clostridia bacterium | reverse complement strand
TTACATCCTCAAAAGTGTGTCCACGTTTGCATTTTTTCAATATGTAATCATTTGTAGACTGTACTCCTAATTCAATGGTTTTTACACCATATTTTTTAAGAAGTTTTAGTCTTTCTTTATCTATGTAATCAGGTCTTGTAGATACTCTTATTGAATCAATCTTTTTATTTTTTACATATTCGTATGCTGCTTGCAGTAATTCCTCTTGTTTTTCCATTTCTATTCCTGTAAAACTTCCTCCGAAAAATGCAACTTCTTTATAACTATCTTCGTCTTTAAAGCTTTTTAAATATTCTTCTATCGTGTCCTTTACATCTTTCTTTGTTACTTTTTTAGTCTGACCACTTATGCTTTTTTGATTACAAAATGTGCAATCATTAGGACATCCTAAATGTGGTACAAATATTGGTATTATGTATTGATTTTTATCTTTCATCTATTTCTCTCCCTCTGTCAATTACTATGCTTATTATTTAATCTACTGCTTGCTTATTATCCAAGGCTTGTCTTGCTGCCTCCATCTCAGCAGATTTCTTAGTTTTACCTTCTCCATATGCTAAAACCTTATCATTGCAACTTACTTCTATTACAAATATTTTATCATGATCTGGTCCTTTTTCTTTTATTAATTTATACTCTATTTTTACATTACCTTTTTCTTGTAGTTTCTCTTGCAAAACTGTTTTATAGTCCTTTTCTCCCACATGCTTACTTGATATTTCTATATATTCTTTTAAATTGTTTATTATAAATTCCTTTGCTTGTTCTATACCAGAATCCATATAAATTGCTGCGATAATTGCCTCTACACTATCTGCAAGTATTGCTGGTTTTTTATTGCCGTTTGCATTTTATCTCGCTTCTACCTATATATAAAAAATTACTAAAATTATGATTTATTGCTATTTTATATAAACTTTCTTCACATACTACTGTTGCTCTTAATTTAGTCATTTCGCCTTCTTTTAAATTTTTATAGTTTTTATATAAGTACTCACTTACTACAAATTCTAATATGCTATCACCTAAAAATTCTAGCTTTTCATTGCTTTGTAACTTGTTTTCGTGTGCATACGATGTATGTGTTAATGCTGTTTTCAATAGTTCTTTATTATTAAAAGTATAACAAATGTTTTTTTCAAATTCTTCTAGATTCATAGCTTGTCTCCTTTCTTAATTAAATTGTAGTTTATTTTATTTATTACTGTAAAATAGTTTAATATAATTTTTTCAAGACGTCCTTCTTCACCAAAATTATTATTTCATAATAATTTTGGATTCGAAGCTCCTATTTCAAAAATTATATTTAAACTATTTTACTAATCGAATTAACTTAAAAACAATTACATAAACTACAATTTAACTAATTTCTTTATCTCTTCGTATATCTTTTCCTTAGCATCATTTATTGCGACTTTATTTGCATTTTGTTCCATTTTCAATAAAGCATTTTTATCTTTTAACATTTCATTTAAAGTATTTGATAGGGTTTTTGCATTTAAGTCCTTGTCTAATATAATTTTTGCTGCGCCAACATCTGCAAGTACTCTTGCATTATATTCTTGATGATTTTCTGTTGCAAATGGAAATGGAACAAAAATTGCAGGTTTTCCTGTAATTGCAATTTCATTTGTTGTCATTGCTCCGCTTCTAGATATTATTATATCCGCCAAATTCATCATTTCTTCCATATTGTATATATATGGCATAATTTTAATATTTTTTATTCTATTTATATCTATATTTAATTCTTTTAAGTTTTCTTTTATTATGTCATATTGTTTAGGTCCAGATGCCCAAATTATCTGATAGTTAGTATTTGTTTTGTTTTTTATAATTTCTATTAGCGTTGAGTTTATTGATTTTGCCCCTTGGCTTCCTCCAAATACAAGTACAATTGGTAGTTCTTTATTAAGTTCAAGTTTATCTATTAGTCGTTCTCTTTGTTCTTTTGATAAATTTATTTTTTTTATTTTTGTAGGAGTTCCTGTAACTACTATTTTTTTTGCCTTTGGAAGTCTTTTTACTGCATCTTCGAACCCTACTAATATTGTATCTACTTTTTTCGATAATAGTTTAACTGCAACTCCCGGGAAAGCATTACTTTCATGTAACATTGTAGGAATTTTATACTTATTTGCTGCCATAAGCACCGGCCCACATATAAAGCCTCCTGTTCCAATAACTATATCGGGATTAAATTCTTTTATTATTTTTTTGGCTTCTTTTAATCCCTTTACAGTTTTAAACATGTTTTTTATATTCTCCATGCTTATTTTTCTGTTAATTCCATATGCTTCAATAGTTTTTAAATCATATCCTGCCCTTGGAACTAAATCGTTCTCTAATCCTCTAGTTGTTCCTATAAATATAATCTCAGAATTTTTATTTTCTTTTTTTATTTTATTAGCAATCGCAATACCTGGATTAATATGTCCACCTGTTTGTGCCGCTGCTATAATTACTTTCATAGTTTCCTCCATTTTTTTATATCTTCTGGCTCTGCCTTGATATATTCAGCAATACCCCTACTGAACATAACAGAATTATAAGCGATGTTCCTCCATAACTAAAGAAAGGAAGTGCCATACCTGTTACTGGCATTGATGAAGTAACAACTGCTATATTTATTATTGCCTGAAGTCCTATTAAGGCTGTTATTCCTGTTGCAAGTAGGCTTCCAAACATATCAGGTGCTTTCATTGCAATTATTATTCCTCTCCAAATAAATATTGCAAATAGTAATATAACCACTAAACATCCTATAAATCCTAATTCTTCTGCTAAAACTGCAAATATAAAATCATTGTGCGGTTCTGATATGTATAAATATTTTTGTTTGCTCTCTCCGTAGCCCTACTCCAAAAAGCCCTCCAGAACCAATTGCATATAAACTTTGTATTATTTGCCATCCAGATCCTTGCGCATCTGCCCATGGATTTAAAAAAGCTGTTATTCTTTTTAATCTAAATCCTCCTATTTCAAAGAATTTCGCAAGTACATACATTCCACCAATTAAACCTGTTGCTCCAATTGTTCCAAAAGTTACAAAATGTGCAGGTCTACTACCAGCAACAAGCATCATTACAGATACAACTAAAATTATTATAATTGATGCACTTAAATGAGTTTGTACTCCTAATAGTACTAAGATTATAGGAGATAAAATAAAAAATGGCTTTAAAAATCCTTTCCATATATTTTTTAGTTCATCCTTGTGTTTAGTAAGAAATGTAGCATAAAATACAATTACTCCTATTTTTGTAAGTTCTGATGGCTGAAACGAAGATACAATAGGAAGGTTAATCCATCTTCTTGCACCATTTACTGTTCTTCCAAAGCCTGGTACTAATACCAATAATAACACTATTAGTGATATAAAATATACTATTTTATAAAAATTAGCATATTTTTTATAATCTATTTTTGATAATATAAGCATAGCAATAATACCAATAACGGCACTCACCAATTGCTTTATTACATAAGTATAACTACTTCCGGTAGTGGCAAGTGATGATGGTGAACTAGCTGATAATACCATTGTTATACCTAATGCCAAAAGCAACAATACTGTTATAAATAATATAAAATCAAATGGTTTATATGTTATATTCTTTTTTGTAGCTTGCTTTTTTTTAGCCATTTTATCATTCCTTTCATATTGCAAATAGGGCTATTATGCAAAGTAATAATGTTATTATACAAAATACAGATACTACTTTGTTTTCTTTCCATCCTGACAACTCAAAATGATGATGCAAAGGTGCCATTTTTAATAATCTTTTTCCACCTGTTTTTTTAAAATATACTACTTGCAAAACTACTGATAAAGTTTCTAATACCGGAATTAGTGCAATAACTAGTAGAATTAATGGCATTTTTAAATATAGAGCTATAGCAGATATTACTCCTCCTAAAAGGAGTGAGCCTGTATCACCCATAAATACTTTAGCTGTATTTAAATTGAATATTAAAAATCCTAGACATGCTCCAACTATTATACTTCCAAAAACAATAATTTCTTTTACATCTAGTATTATTGCAATAACTGTAAGACATGTTGTTATAATTGCAGAAATACTAGTACTTAACCCGTCTATACCATCTGTTAAATTTACTGCATTAGTTGTTGCAAGCATTACAAAAATTACAAACGGAATATATAAACTCATTGGTAATACAACATAATTTTTAACAAAAGGTATAAATGTCTCTGTTCCTAAATTTATGCCCTTTGTTAAATATAATGTATACATTACTGAAATTACAAGTAAACCAAGCATTTTATATGCTGGTTTTAAACCTTTTGTATCTTTTAATACAAGTTTTTTAAAATCATCTATAAATCCTATTACCCCAAATCCAATTGTAATAAATAATAGTGGTAAAATATTCTTTGCAACTTCTGGTTCCCTTGATGAATAATATATATATCCGCCAATAGTTCCTATGATAATTCCAAGTGCAATTATAATTCCACCCATTGTTGGAGTACCTTGCTTTTTAAAATGCGATTCTGGTCCATCATCTCTTTCGACTTGACCTACTTTTAGCTTTTTCAATATAGGTATTACAAATATCGATATAATTACTGTAGCTATAAAAGATACAAATAGTATCCTTGTTTGAAAATACAAGTCTGCTTCCCCCTTCAATTCGTAAAGCGAAGTTTATACTCTTCACTTTTTGTTATTAATTATTTATCCTATTATTTTCTTTATTATTTCTCTTTCATCAAAATGATGTTTTTCACCATTTATCTCTTGATATGTTTCATGTCCTTTTCCTGCCAATACAATAATATCATTTTTTCCTGCCATATTTATTGCATATTTTATAGCTTCTATTCTATCCACAATAGCTATGTATTTTCCTTTTGTTTTTTTAGTTCCTTCTTCTATCTGTCTAACTATTTTTTCTGGATCTTCTGTTCTTGGGTTATCTGAAGTTATAATTGTAAAGTCTGCAATATTCCCCGAAATTTCTCCCATCTGTGGTCTTTTACCTGGGTCTCTATCTCCACCACACCCAAATACAGAAATTACTCTTCCTCTTGTATAACTTTTTACTGCTGAAAGTATATTTTGAAGACTTTCTGGTGAATGTGCATAGTCTATCATTATTGTAAGATTTTTTTTGTTTGGTACAAGTTCACTTCTACCTGGAACTTTTATCTCTAATAAAGCTTCTTTTATTTCATCAGCAGTAACTCCAAATCTTGATGCTACCGCAATTGCTGCCAAAGAATTATATACACTAAATCTTCCTGGTATTCCTGTTTTTACTCTTTCGTTTTTTGTTCCTATTTTTACTTTAAAATCTACACTAGAGTTTGTTACTGTTATATCTTTTGCAAGTAAGTCTGCTGTATTATCTATTCCATAAGTTTTAATATCACAGTTTTTTGCTATTTTTTTAACTTTTGCAACATGAAAATCATCTGCATTTATAAATCCTATTTTGCACATATCAAATAGTTTTAATTTTGAATTGAAATAATCTTCCATATTTGGATGTTCTTTCTCACTAATATGGTCTTCAGAAAAATTAGTAAATACGCCTATGTTAAAATCGCATCCATCTACTCTATGTAGTTTTAAGCTCTGAGATGATACCTCCATAATAACTGTATCTACTTTTTCCTCTACCATTTTACTAAATAATTCTTGCAATTCTAGGCTTTCTGGTGTTGTTCTTGTGCTTTCTCCTAAATTTTTATCTCCTATATAATTACTAATTGTTCCTATTAGTCCTACTTTTTGACCATGTTTTTCCAATATAGATTTTATCATAAAGGTTGTTGTAGTTTTTCCCTTTGTTCCTGTTATTCCAACTAAAGTAAATTTTGCAGATGGATTATTATAAAAATTGCATGCAATTTTTGAAAGTGCTAACCTTGTATCTGGAGCCATTACTATTGTTACATCATCTGTTATATCACTCTTTTTTAGAGATGCTCCCTCTTCTATTACAATAACTTTTGCTCCTTTTTCTATCGCATTTTTTATATATTTATGTCCATCTGTTTCAAAACCTTTTATAGCAACAAACATTCCATCTTTCACTACTTTTCTTGAATCATCTGCAATTCCTGTTATATCTATATCTAGATTTCCTTTTGCTTTTAATCCATCTATTCCATTTAATACAGCTTTTAATTTCATATCTACCGCTCCTTTTTAACATTTATATCTATTATATAATTAATTTTAACTTTTGTATAGTAAATTTAATGATTTTTTATTTATTCTGTATATATAATTACTTTTGTTCCTTCATTTATTTGTATTCCTTTTTTAGGTAACTGTTCTACTACTATATTCTCTGATTCGCTTTCATTTTGAGTTTGTTTTTCTATGCTAAATTCTAGCCCTAACTCTTTTAATATTTTGCTTGCCTCTGCTACTGTAATTCCTGTCACATCTGGCATTTCTATACTTTTTAATATTTCTTCATTTGACTCTTGCTTCTTAATTTCTAAATATGGCAATACCTCTCCGGAGAACTTGTGATGCAATTGGTGCTGCAACAGAACCTCCTTGATGTCCTCCTTCTCCTGTTGGATTATATAATAAAATTAGTATTACTACCTCTGGATCATTAATATCTGCTACCCCTACAAATGATGTTACATATTTACCTGTATTTACACCATCTTCAGATGTTCCGGTTTTTCCTCCTATGGAATATCCTTGTACCTGTGCATTTTTTCCTGTTCCTTCTGCTACTACTGATTCCATCATACTTAGCACCTTTTTTGCAGTTGCCTCTGATATAATTTGCTCTCCTTCTTTTACTTCTATATCTGTTCTTTCTCCAGTTTTACTATCTATAGTTGCTTTAACAAGTCTTGGAGTAAATTTTTTACCATTATTTGCAATAGTAGAAACTAATGTAACCATTTGTATTGGTGTTATTTCAAACCTTTGCCCAAATGATATTGTAGCAAGTTCAACTGGTCCTACTTTATCCTCTTTTAAAAATATACTTCCTGCTTCTCCTGGAAGGTCAATACCTGTTTTTGATAAAAGTCCGAATTTTTCTAAATAATCATAGTATCTTTCTACCCCTATTTTTTGTCCGAGCCCAATAAATACAGGATTGCAAGAGTTCATCAGTGCCTGCCTTAAACTTTGTGACCCATGTGGTCTATAATATCTCCAACATTTAATTCTAGTACCTGCAATATTTATTGAACCAGTACATGCAAATTCTCCAGCATTATCAGTATCCGTTATACCTTCTTCTAACGCTGCAGATGATGTAAGAAGTTTAAAAGTAGACCCTGGTTCATAAGTATCAGATATTGCTTTATTCCTCCACATTTGCTGCAACGCCTCTGATTTATCTTTAGAAGATAATGTATCCCATACAAATTCTAAATCGTCTTTATTGATTTTATATGGACTATTTAAATCATAATTAGGATACCCAGCCATAGCTAAAATATCTCCTGTTTTTGGATTTGCAATTATTATATTTCCACCATCTGTGCATACATTATCAATACATGCTTGCTCTAAATATTTTTCTGCAATTGACTGTACTGTCATATCTATTGATAATACTATATCATTTCCATCAACTGCAGATATATAATCCTCTCCTTCATTTCCTAAATCTGTTCCTCTTGCATCTGTTATTTTTAGTATTTTGCCTGTACTTCCTTTTAAAATATCATCATACTTGCTTTCTATTCCTCCTAATCCTTGATTATCACTACCTGTAAATCCAATTATTTGTGATGCAAGTGTTGCATAAGGATAATACCTCTTGGTGTCTTCATCTATATTTATTCCGGAAATAATATTATTTTCATTCATCCATGTCCTTAATTTGTCTGTTTGCTCTTTTTCCACTTTTTTAACAATAGTTTCTATAGAGCTGTGTTTACTAACTCTTTTTAAAACTGTTTCATAATCTAATTCAAATATATCCGCTAAAGCTCTTGAAACTTTTTCTTTATCCTCTTTTTTTATATTACTTGGAGTTACTGATACAGTTTCTACACTTGCGCTTACTGCAAGTATATTTTTACCTGTTGCATCATATATTGTTCCTCTTTTAGGATTTATTTTTCTATTTAATGTTTGCTGACTATATGCCATTGATTGCAATTCTGATCCCTGAACAAATTGAATCATTCCCACTCTTATAACTAAAAGTGTACAAATTAGAAAACTAATAAACAAAAAATTTTTTAATCTTCTTTTTCTACTAATATTGGTAGCTTTCACGTAATGCCTCCGAATTATAAAATAAGATTAGTATTTATTATCAATACTAATCTTATTTAAATATATTCACTATTGTATTTATTATACCTTTTATTCCATCCTCTTGCTCCTTAATTATTACCTCTTCTGCAGCAGGTTCTATATAATCACTTTTTGGTAGTGTAATATATATTGTTTGCTTAGAATTTAATTTTTGCATTCCTAGTTTTTCTCTTGCTTCTTGCTCTAAATTACTTAAATTTAATCCATTTTCTATTGAAATTTCTAATTGTGCATTTTGTTTTTCAACGTCCGCTACTTCTTGTTTTAAATTTTGTACTTTTGCAAAATTTTCATCAATTTGTGAATTTCTATAACAAATTCCAAAAAGTATTGCAAATCCTACAATTAAATACTTTATTATTTGTCTATGCTTCTTTTTTAATTGCTTTTCTTTAGAATTTTTTTTATTCGCCTTTTTAGAATTACGTAATGTACTTTTCTTTACTTCATATGGATTTTTTTTAGGTGTATATTCAGGTTCAAGTTTTCTTGGGCTTGTTTCATATTGATATTTATTAAAATTTCTTGGCACTTATATACACCTCCTTCAAAATTTACAAGTAATTTTTTACTCTTCTCTTTTAATTTCTACATTCGTTTTTTATCTATTATTTAATTCTTTCAAACACTCTTAATTTTGCACTTTTACTTCTCGAATTTCTTTCCATTTCTTCATCAGTAGGTATAATTGGTTTTTTAGTAACTATTTTACCCAGATTTCTTCGTCCACACACACAATATGGAAGTCCTGGTGGACATGTGCATCTTCCTTCTGCTTCAATATATGCTTGTTTTACTGCTCTATCTTCTAATGAATGAAATGTTATTATGCAAAGCCTTCCTTTATTTTTTAATGCTTCTATTGAATTTAATACTGTATTATATAATGGTTTTATTTCGTTATTTACTTCTATTCTAATTGCTTGAAATGTTCTTTTTGCCGGATGTCCATATTTTTCATGATTCGATTTTGGCACACTTTTTTCTATGATTTGCACTAATTCTTCTGTTGTTGTAATTTTTTTTCTTGCTCTGTATTCGCAAATATTTTTTGCTATCTTTCGTGAAAATTTTTCTTCACCATATTCATATATTATATTTGCTAAATCTTCTTCTTTGTAATTATTTACTACATATTCTGCAGTTAGCTCTTGAGTTTTGTCCATTCTCATATCCAAGGGACCATTTTGCATATATGTAAATCCCCTTGTTTTTTCATCTATTTGATAAGAAGAAACACCTAAATCTAATAAAATGCCATCAACTTCATTTATATTTAATTTTTTTATGACATCTTTTATATTATCGTGATTATCATGTATATATTTTATATTTCTAAATTCTTTTAACCTTTCTTTTGCTACCTCTAAAGCTTCCTCATCTCTATCTATTCCTATCAATAAGCCATTTTTCGATAGTCTTTTTGCAATGTGATAGCTATGCCCTGCTCCTCCGCATTGTACCATCTATATAAATTCCATCTGGATTTATATTTAAATTATTAATACATTCATCCAATAGCACTGGTATATGGTTAAAGATTTTATCTGTCATTTTTTACCTCTAAAATCTAAGCTATAATTTATAATACGCATAAACAGTTGGCATTAACATGTACCAACTGTCATTCCTAGTTTGTTTTTATTATTTATTGTAGGCAGGTAAAACCTGCCTACTTTTTTCTTTAGTATTTTTGTAGCTTTTATAACTACCAAATCATTTGTTTCTTATTTTTCTTTTGTGTTATATAACTTTACTTTCGTAAATTATAATCTTATCATTTGTAGCATTTAGCTTTTGTAAATTAAATTTTTTCTCTTGTAAACTTTTTCTTTTGTATTTAAATATATCTTTTGTACTTTGATAGGCAATGCCTATTTTTTCTTTTGTTTTTTATATAAACTTTTGCAAGTTATATACCTAAGTTTTCAATTCTCTCGGCAATTTCATCTGCTTCTAAATTTTCTTCTTCGCTATATTTTTGCCACTTATCTTTGCTCCAGATTTCTATTTTATCTAGAACTCCAATAATTACTACTTCCTTTTCAAGCCCTGCAAATTCTCTTAAATTGCTAGAAATCAAAAATCTGCCTTGCTTATCTATTTCACATTCTGTTGCCTTTGCTAAAAAAAATCTTTTTAAAGCTCTTGCATCTTTATTTGTAAGTGGAAATGATCTTAATTTTTCTTCGAAGTTTTTCCATTCGCTTGCCGAATATGCAAACAAACAGCCATCTAAACCTTGAGTTATAACAAATTTTTCGCCTATATCTTCTTTTAGTTTTGCTGGCATTATAAGTCTACCTTTTGCATCTATTGTATGTTCATATTCGCCTATTAGCAAATGTTTCCACCTCTTTTCTGTTTAGAGGATTTTTTATTCCACTTTCCTCCACTTCGTTCCACTTTGACCATATTTTATATTATAAATTATTAAAATGCAATAGTTTTTTTAAAGTTTTTTAAAAAATATGCAAAAAAAATACTCATACATTTCTGTATGAGCATTTTTATTTCTATAATTCTGGTCCACTTTCTTCTCTTGCTTCTTTTCCGTCTTCAACCCTATCTTTTAAGTCTTTATTATATAAATCTTGAACCACTTTATATTTCATTATATCTTTATCAACTTTAATATTATCTTTAAAAGAAGTGGTTGGAGTTGATGGAGTCGATGGTGCTGTTGGTGCTGGTAAAGCTGGTGATTTTGCAAATAAACCTTTTATTGTGTTTCCTATTTTAGCCAATCTTGATGGATCACCTGGTTGTTTCTTTGAAAATATACTTTTAAAATTTTCCTTAAAATTTTCCCATCTTGTAGGTGTATTCTCTGGAATAATTGGTTGATATTGTAACTCATCATAATATAAACTGTCTTTCGCATACTTATAATCTTTAATCTTATTTTCACTTCTTTCAACTAGCCTATTAGCATTATTTATTTCTTTATCTAATGCATTTCTAGTTGTTAAATTATCTATATATGGATTTAACTTAGTATTATTTATTAATTTCTTTAAACTATCTCTATTTGATTGTCTTTCTGTTTTTAATGTGTTACATTCACCATTTAATTTTGCTTTGTCTGTCTCTAACTTTGCTTTATTAGTAGCATAATCTGCATCTTTTGGATCTAATTTAGCTATTTCTTCATCTAATTTTTTTATTTCTAATTCTTTTTTACTAATCTCTAATGATTTATTTTCTATATTATTAACAAATATTTGGGCTTGTGGATATTTTTGAA
>CANRFS010000032.1 GCA_947629965.1 uncultured Clostridia bacterium | reverse complement strand
AGTATTAAAATACCAACAAAAACTCTAATTTTCACAAAGTTACAAAAATGCCTCAAGTCTCGCTCATAACCCGAAGGCTTCAAGTTCGAATATTACCCAAACAGTCCAAATACGTAGCTAATGATTGTAATTAGCATTCAGTTATGATATACTTTTATATATTCACAAGAGAAGGAAACAAGGTAGTTATGAATAAATTTATTAGTTATCAAAAACAATATGTAAATAAAATAAGTGATTCAATAGATAGAAATTTAGAGAAATTTATGCAAAGTGTAGATAGTCACTCTAAAATGTTAAATCCACTTTTTAGAGAATTTGCAAAAGCAAGTCAGGGAGGAAAAAGGATTAGGGCAGATTTGGTAATACTTAGTTATCAGTTATTTGGTGGACAAAATTTAGAAGAAGTTATTAATATTTCAAGTGCATTAGAAATATGGCAAACCGGAGTTTTAGCAAAAGATGATATTATAGATAATAGTCCAACAAGAAGAGGTAGACCAAGTCTTCACTATTCATTAGGTGGCAATCATGGCGCAGTATCACAGACCATATGTCTAGGAGATTTAGGCATGGGAGATATACCTAATTCTATTATATTGAATTCTAATTTTGATAATGAGAAAAAAATAGAAGTATTAAGATGTTTCAATATTACGTATAACCATAATACCATGATTGGTCAAATGTTAGATATTGAATTATCAAACATGGCTACTTGTACGTTAGAAGATGCCATGAAAATGTATTATCTAAAAACTGCAAATTATACAGTAATAGGTCCTATGCAAATAGGAGCTATATTAGCCGGAGCATCAAAAGAAGAATTAAAATTGATACAGAACTTTGGAACAGAAGTTGGAATGATGTTTCAACTAGGAGATGATCTATTAGGCGTATTTGGCAATGAAGAGAAAACGGGAAAACCCACTACATCAGATATAAAGGAAGGAAAAAAAACACCTTTAAGTTTGTATGCCTTTCAAAATGCTCATGAAAATGATTTAGGAGTACTGAAAAAAATATATGGAAATGCAGAATACGAAGTTACAGATAAAGATATAAATATGGTTAGAAATATTTTTATAAGAAGTGGTGCATTACAATATGTAGAAGATTTAATAGCGAATTTTAGGAATAATGCAGAAAATCTTATAAAAAATTTTCCTTCAAATGAGTTTAGAGATATTCTAGCAGATTTTTTAGAATATATGGCTAAAATTTATAAAGATAATACGTAAATAAAGTGAAAAAACAACAGTAAGCAATAGAATTTAACAAGATCTTTAGCCTTTTTAAGAAGCTATATAAAATTTAAATTCAGTTACACGTAAAGAATTGTAAAAATATTTGTAATATATAAACTATAAAATAGATTATTTATCTATAATAAATTAAAATAACATGATAAAATCAAATAAATTGAACAGTGTAAGTGTATGTATTTAATAAAACTATAGCTATCTTAAAAAGGGATGGGCTTAAAACTTTATATTTAATTTAACTTGTAAAATAACTTAACAAGACCCATCAAATTAAATATGGATTTCAAACTCGATACTATTAAGTTTAGAAATCTGAAAGTTTGTATTTCTGATTCTTTCTTCTAATTGTTGAATTCGAGACTTAATTTCTTCTTGATTGTAGTTTATTTCTTGAATTTGAAAATAGGAGTTATTTACTTCAGTAACTCTTTGCTTTAAATTACGGTAATTTAGCAAAGCTTGTAAATTATCCTTTAATTTCCTTAGGTTACTATTTTCGACTATTGCAGATTGGATTGTTCTACCATCAGTAAGTTTGAAAGAATTATTTTTTTCATATAGTATACTTTTTAATTTAGAAATTTTATCAGATAACTTATTAACCTCAGATAATTCCTCATCAAAATCTTTTTTGTTATCCTCAACTATATTAGTAGTGCCATTTAATTCCTGAATAGAAGTATTAAATACATGATTTTTTAATGAAAAAAACAAAGATGAGTATTGTTTTTCACTTTCATCAATTAAACACATTAAACTAGATAAATTTATTTTCATTTCTATCTCCCCCTTAATTTAAATAAATTATAAAATAAATAAAAATAAAAAAGGTCGCATAAAAAGCGACAAAAAAATAACGCTATAAAATAGCGTTGCAGTATGTAAATAAGTAATCGTTTATGATGTTCAAATCATAAATGTTATTATCTAAACAAAAGCAAATAATCAGGTCAAATTTGTTTGTACTTAAAGAATAACCAGCAGAATTTAACAAAGAATTAAATTCAGATTTGTTTAACCTTAAAGAAAAACATAATTTGATAATTACATTCTTTCTAGGAATATAATTCTGATTACATCTAATTTTAGAAAACAACTTGCGATCAATATCTACACGCTTGTAAATTTCAGAATCTTTATGACCACTTTTGTCTATATAATAAAAAAGTGTTTCATTAAAACTCTTAGATTTACTACAATTTAAATATTCAGAAATTTCATTATTCATAAGAACACCTCCATGTTAATATTATCTAAATTGATAATTGTAATTTTAGGCCTATAGCCTAATCAAAGAGATCTTTGTTCTTTGAATATTTAAATTGTAAAAATATTATAACATATTTTAAATTAAAAAATCAATAATAAAAAAATTAAACAATATATTGACACTATTACGTAACGATGATAAAATAAAAATGTAAGAGGTGAAAATATGGAATATAAAATATCAGAACTTGCAGATAAAGCAGGTGTTACAAAAAGAACAATACATTACTATATAAGTAAAGGATTACTTTTACCACCAGAAGGTAGTGGAGTAAATAGTTTGTATAATGATGAACATTTAGAAAGGATATTGCTAATAAAAAAACTACAATCAGAATATATGCCATTAAATAAAATAAGAGAATATATTTTAGAAAATCCTGCAGAGAACGTAAAAAGAGAATCAAAAAAAATAAAAACAAAAATAAATAGAGGTGAAGTACAAGAAATATACATTAGAGAAAATGTATGTGATATATTTGAAATTCATTATTCAGAAGAAAATAGAGAAAAGTATAAACATATAATAGAAAATGTAAAAAAATATGTAGAAAAAATGATGGAGGATTAATATGAATATAGTAGATTTAAGAGAATTAGCTCTCAAAAAAGTAAAAATAACAGGTAATGTTATAGGAAAATTTGGATCATTTGAAATTGAACAAGTTTATAAAAATAATACTAAAGATATATTAGAAGTAGGATATACATTTCCATTAGTAGAAACAGCAACTGTTGTAGGATTTGAAATAAATGTTGGAGATAGAGTTTTAAAGGGTAAATGTAAAGAAAAAGGAGAAGCAAAAAGAGAATATCAGAGAAATATTGTAAAAGGTAATAGTGCATATATGATGGAACAAGAGACTAACAATATATTTAAAATTTCTGTTGGAAAAATTGATAGAGATGAAGAAGTTACAGTAAAAATTAAATATATTGATAAGTTTGAAATTATTGATAATACTATACAAATTTTAATACCTACATTAGTTACTCCTAAATATAAATCAAATATTACAAGTAAATTGGTTTATGGAAAAGTGGATTATACAATAGACTTTAATATCAATATTGATAAATCATTAAATAGAAAAAGTATAAGTTGCATAAGTCATAAAATAAATGTAATAGATGAAGACAAAACTGAAAGAGTAGAAGTCTTAAATTATGACCTATCAAAAGATTTTAAATTACAGATAGAATTAAAAAATGAATTATCATCTAATGCAATTACATCAAAAACCAAAGATAATAACGATATGATTTATTTGTCATTCATGCCAGAAATTTTAAATTCTTATGAAGATAGCAAAAAGGAGTATTTATTTATAATAGATGTATCTGGGTCAATGATGGGGGAAAAACTAGATGAAACAAAAAGAGCTGTAATTGAATGCTTAAAACAATTAGATGTTGGAGATAAATTTAATATAATTCCGTTTGAATCCGAATTTGAAGCAATGAACATAAAATCAATTGAATATAATGAAGAAAATATGAAAAAGGCAGTAAGATACATTAATAAATTAGAGCCATTAGGGGGAACTGAAATATTAGATCCTATTAAATTTGCATTGTACGAAAAAAATACAGATAAAATAATATTATTATTTACAGATGGACAAGTTGGAAATGAATATGAAATAATAAAATTAGTAGAAAATAATATAAATAGAAGTAGAATTTTTCCATTTGGAATAGATACAAATGTTAATTCATCATTTATAAAACAATTAGCTAAATCAGGTAATGGAAAAGCAGAATTGATTCAACCTAATGAAAAAATAGATGATAAAATAATTAGGACATTTGCAAGAATACAAACACCATTATTAGAAGAAGTAACAATAGATTATGGAAATAACAAGATTATAGATGAAATAAGAGAAGAGAAGTGTTTATTTAATTATGAATTTTTCAATGTTTTTGCCAAAATAGAAAAACTGCAAGATGACATAAAATTAAGAGGTAAAATTTTAGATAAAGAGTATTCATGGAAGATTAATAAAGATAGTATTAAGAATACAACTGTAGACTTAGAAGTCTTATTTGCAAAACAAGAGATGGATAGATTAGAGGAATATATAAGAAATACATATGAAGAAGATAAAATAGAGAATTATAAAAAAATGATAATTAAATTATCAGAAAAATATAACATTAACTCTAAATATACATCATTCATAACGATATATGAAAGAAAAGATAAAATATTAGAAGTTCCAAAATATCAAGAAACAAAGCTAAGCAATAAATTTGCAAAAGATGCTTTTATGAACGAAGTATTGGATATGATTGGAATTGGTGAATGCGAAGAGGACTATGAAGAAGAAAGTTGTGATCTTGATATACCATGCTTCCTTAGAAAGAAAAAAATAGTAAATTCAAAAAGTAGACCAATTGAAGTTAAAAAAGCTAATGAAGAAATAATAGAAGAAAGTGTAAATGAATACTATAAAATATTTATTTCTCAAAGTGAAAAATCAATATTTACATTTTTACTATATGCAGTATATTATCTAAAAAAGAAAAATAACAATTATAATTACAATGACTTATTAAGATTTTTAAAAAATCATAAAGAAGAATTATTGGAAAATGAGCTTTACTTAAAACTTTTATGCCTATGCTATAAACAATTAGATGATAATAGATTTTTAGATAAAAAAGAAACCACTGAATTAATGGATGATAATTTTAGAAAGATAGTAAAAACAAATTTAAAAATAAATATTAATTTAAAAATTTTAACAGAAGCAGAAGTCGAAGATATTATTAAGAATGATAAAATAAAAAGTAATATAAATAATATTATATGGTATTTATATGCTAGAGATAATTAGACTTTAATATTTAAAATATGTCTACCAGAAAGCTTTATGCTAAAATTATATAGGGGCGATACGATTGAGTACATGTAAAATAGAGATAAAAAATTGATATATTATAATTTGTTTAAATTGTATTGACAATATACCCCCACGGGGTATACAATCATAAAGAAGAGGTGAAAAGATGAGTTGTGAAAAATGCGGAAAGTGTTGCATGCAAAGTGGAAAAAGTACACATAGAACAGAAGAAGAAAAGAAAAATTTAACTAAAAGATTAAATATAATTGAAGGACAGGTAAGAGGAATAAATCAAATGATTGCAGATGATAGATATTGCGATGATGTATTAATCCAAATTGCAGCAGCTTGCAAATCATTACAAACTTTAGGAAATAGTATATTAGAGAGCCATTTAAAAACATGTGTTGCTTATGAGATACAAATGGGAAATTTAGATATACTAGATGATGTAGTTACTATCATAAAAAAAATGCAGTAAAGGGAGATAAAATAAAATGCTAGATCAGTTTTCAAGAACAGAATTATTAATTGGAAAAGAAGCAATAGAGAAGCTAAATAAATCTAAAATAGCTATCTTTGGAATAGGAGGAGTTGGTTCTTTTGTAGTAGAAGCTCTTGTAAGAGCTGGAATAGGAAATTTTATATTAGTAGATAATGATAAAATTTGTTTAACAAATCTAAACAGACAATTAATTAGTACAAAAAAAACAATAGGAAAATATAAAGCAGAAGTTGCAAAGGAAAGAATATTAGAAATAAACCCAAATGCAAATGTAGAAATATTCCAAGAATTTTTTATGCCAGAAAGCAAAGGAATATTAGATGAAACAGTAGATTATATAGTAGACGCAGTAGATACAGTCACAGCAAAAATAGAATTAGTTATTAGAGCAAATAAATTAAATATACCTATAATATCTTGTATGGGAACCGGAAATAAATTAGACCCTACTAAGTTTGAAATAACAGATATATATAAAACAAGTATATGTCCACTTGCAAAAGTTATGAGAAAAGAACTTCGCTTAAGAGGAATAAAGAAATTAAAAGTTGTATATTCTAAAGAAGAACCAATAAAACCAGATGAAATACTAGAATATAAATGTAAAGATGAATTTGCAGATTTACAAAATAAAGAACACACGAATAAAAAACAAGTACCAGGAAGTATCTCCTTTGTTCCATCAGTGGCAGGTCTAATAATTGCAGGAGAAGTTATTAAAGATATTATAAAAAAATAAAATGAGCATTAATTGCTAAAAGGGAGGTTTTAAATATGAAAGAATTAAAATTTAAAGTAGAAGGTATGATGTGTGGAGGCTGTGAAAACAGAGTCCAAAGCGCGTTAAAAACAATAGACGGAGTAGAAAATGTTAAAGCAGATCATGTAACTGGAAATGTTACAGTTACATTAAATAAAGAAATAGATTCTTCTATTATAAAAGCAAAAATAGAAGACATTGGATATGAAGTAAAAGAATAATAAGGAGATTTTCTATGAAAAAGATAATCTTATCAATTGATGGAATGACATGTTCAGCTTGCTCTAACGGATTAGAAAAGTATTTAAATAAGCAAAATGGAGTAAAAGAGGCAGCAGTTAATTTAGTAATGGCAAATGCTAGTATTGAATATGATGAAAAGTTATTAACTGTTGAAAATTTAGAAGAATTTGTTAAACAGGCTGGATTTAAAAGCTTAGGTGAATTTAAAGAAATAAAAATCGAAGGCAAGAATAAAAAAGAAAAAATTAAATTTATAATTTTTACAATTCTTGCAATTTTACTCATGTATATTTCAATGGGACATATGATAAATTTGCCTACAATTCCATTACTTGACCCACATATTAATAGTATAAATTATATGATATGTTTATTACTATTCACATTAGCATTTTTATGGTATGGTTTTGATATCTTAAAAAATGGATATAAAAATTTAATTCATGGAACACCAAACATGGATACTTTAGTAGGTATAGGAGTTATAGCTAGTCTATCTTATAGTCTATATAGTATGTATATGGTCTTTAGTGGAAATAAACATATGGTTATGAATTTATATTTTGAATCCGCAGCGATAGTTATTTATTTTATAAAACTTGGCAGATATATTGATGGAATTAGTAAAGACAAAACGAAAGAAGCTATACAAAAATTAGTAAAAATAACTCCAAATACAGCAATTGTAAAAATTGATGGTGTAGAAAAAGAAGTAACTTTAGACGAAATACATAAAGGAGATATAGTTGTAGCAAGACCTAGCGATAAAATAGCAGTAGATGGAGAAATCATAACAGGAAAAAGTCATCTAGACGAATCTTTTATAACAGGAGAAAGTAAGCCTGTGGCAAAAGAAATAGGAAGTACTGTTATTGCAGGAAGTATAAATTATGATGGATATATAGAATATAAAGCAGAAAGGATTGGAAAAGAATCAACAATATCAGAAATTGTAAAATTAGTTGTAGAAGCAAGTAACACAAAAGCACCAATAGCAAAAGTAGCAGACAAGGTATCTGGAGTATTTGTTCCAGTAGTTATAATAATTAGTATTATATCGTTTTTTATATATTTAATGTTAGGAGAACCTATAGAAATTGCACTTACTACATTTGTAACAGTTCTAGTAGTAGCATGCCCATGTAGCCTTGGACTTGCAACACCACTTGCAATTGTAATATCAGAAGGAAAATGCGCACAAAAAGGAATATTAGTAAAGAAGAGCGAAATATTAGAAAATGCACAAAAAGTAGACACAATAGTATTCGATAAAACCGGAACATTAACTTATGGAAAATTAAAAATTTCGAAAGTTATAAATTACAGTAATATGGAAAAAAATAACCTATTACAAATAGTAGGAAGTATTGAAAGTAAATCTACTCATCCTATTGGAAAAGCTTTTACAGATTACATTGAGGAAAATAATCTAAAAGTTTTAAATGTAAGCAATTTTGAAAACATAGCAGGATTAGGAATAAAAGCAGAAGTGGAAAATAATGAGATACTACTTGGAAACTCAAAAATATTATCAAAATATGAAATTAAAAATAATCACGAAGAAGACGAAAAAAATCTTGCAAAAGATGGAAATAGCATAGTATATGTAGTACAAAATAAAGAAATAATTGCAATTATAGGCATAAATGATATTTTAAGAGATAATGCAAAAGAAGTAATTTCTACTTTAAATAAAAATAAAATAGAAACAATAATGCTAACAGGAGATAACAAAGAAACTGCTGAAAAAATTGCAAATGATATAGGGATTACAAAAGTAATTGCAAACGTTATGCCAAGCGAGAAAGCAGAAACAATTAAAAATTTAAAGAGTGAAAATAAATTTGTAATGATGTGTGGAGATGGGATAAATGATAGCCCAGCATTAACTGCATGTGATATAGGAGTAAGCGTAAACAGTGGAACAGATATTGCAATGGACGCATCAAATGTAATACTTACAAGCAACGATTTACAAAGTATTGTAAATTTAATAAATATTAGTAAAAGAACAATTAGAAATATAAAACAAAATCTATTTTGGGCATTCTTCTATAATACATTAATGATACCAATAGCAATAGGAGTATTAAAACCTATTGGAATTTCAATAAATCCAATGTTTGCAAGTTTGGCAATGGTTTTAAGTAGCATTACAGTAATACTAAATGCTTTAAGATTAAAAAGATAAGTGAAGATAAAAAGATGTGTGAAAAGTTATCACATATCTTTTTTCTTTACATAAATTTGTATAATAATTTAAAAAATGTTATAATTAAAAAGAGGTGATATTATGCCACTTTTGCAGCAAAAATATAGATATAACTCATATTTAAAATATCATGATGAGTTAGAAGCAGTTATATCTGAAAAAGAATATGACACAGATATTGCAAATATGCTTAGATTATCATTTCCAATTATGATAGAATACTATGGACATGAATATAAAGACATATTATTTAATGTATTAAGAAAGATAAATATTGAAAAACCTTTAGAAAATGAAACTATGTATGATATAGTTAAAAAAAACACGCCTTCAAATTTAAAAAGAAAAGAACAAATACGTGCAGTTACTGAAGATGAATTAAAAGGAGCTACGGGCGTGCACCTTTCTACACCTATATTAAATGTGAAAGACGGGAAAATTATATTAAATGGTAAATCAGATGTTATTTCAATCCAAACAAGTGATGATAAATTAGACATGTTGGCTACATTTGTACACGAATTATCTCATGCTTTTAAATCTGACCAAAACAGCATTAATTTGTTACAAGACAAAGATGAAAATCAAATTTTAATCGAAAGAAGCGGAATATCTGTTACTTATAGCAAAGTATATACAGAAGGAGATACTATAGTAATAGAAGATTTAAAAGAAAAAAACATTGGCTTAGAAGAAGGCATAAACACTTATGATGAAAATAATATTTTAAATAAAATTTTATCTTTACCAGCAAGTCAAATTCCTGAAGAATGTCAAGAATTAAGAAGTTCTTTAAAGCTACCAGATTCAAAATCTAAATATTCATCAGAAGGTTATGTGCAAGAAACCCTATGTGCAGAAAAACTACTTACAAAATGTGGATTAAAGCAAACTATACGACAAGATCAACTTTTAGGAACAAAAAATTCTGAGAGAAAATATAATTCTATTACATTAAATCCAAATAATACATGGGAAATTTTAAATTCCAAAATTGATAAATCTGTTAGACATACATATGAAAGATATAAAAATATGTTTGATTTGCAATGGTTTGGTGAGCATAAAGATGAAATAATTGGCAATTTACAAGATATTCACTCAATGCTTGATGAATGTGCACAAAGTAAAAATATAGATAGTTTAGAAAAAAGTTAATATATTTATAAAAAATAAAAACTCTCAAATTAGCTTGAGAGTATGGTACGCCCAGAGGGACTTGAACCCCCCTCTGCAAGTTCGTAGCCTGCTATTCTATCCAACTAGACTATGGGCGCATATTTAATGTACTTATATATTATAGCTTGGTTTTAAGTATTATTCAAGTGATTTTTGTAAAAATATAAAAATGAAAAAAGGGAATTAATTCCCTTTTTTCATTTAGAATAAAATTATCTATTTTTAGGTAAGAATCCCATAATTCTTCCAGCAAAATCTCCAAAGTTTTGAGATTGAAGTATTACTTTACCAGGGCCAACTAATCTTGTTAAGAACAATCCTTCCCCTCCCAAAAATATATTTCCTAAACCTTTTACTGTCTCTACTTCATAAGAAACACTAGGCGAAAATGCAACAACATTTCCTGTATCTACTTTTAAAACTTCGCCAGCTGAAAGTTCTTTTACGATAGGATCTCCATCAACTTCTAAAAATAACATTCCATTGCCCATAGCTTTTTGAAGAATAAATCCTTCACCACCCCAAAAACCACTACTAAAGCGTTTCGTAAAAGTTATTTTAGTTTCTACATTAGACTCTGCACATAAAAATGCACCTTTTTGAAATGTAAGTCCATCTTGATATTTACTTAAATCAAAAGGAACTACACTACCTGGAACAGTTGAAGCAAAAGCTATTGTTGCACCGTCTTTTTCTGCTGTATAATTTGCCATAAACAACGATTCACCAGCAAGAACTCTTCCAAGCCCCTTCATAATTCCACCATGAGTATTTGTTTTCATTTCTATTCCATCTGTTTGATATGCCATTCCACCAGATTGAGTATACATACTTTCGCCCTTGTTTAAAGTAACTTCAACTACTGGAACTGTTTGACCGACAATTTTATAATCCATAAATATTTCTCCCTTCATATAAATTATACTAAAATTATATATGTAAAAAAATACAATTGCAATGCAAATCAAAAAAAATGAGAAAAAGGAAAATTCCATTTTCTCATAAATCTTATTCTAAATAAACAACATCCAAATTTTCAGTTGTAGGTTCTGTAATAATTTTTCCAGTATAATCATATCTAGAGCCATGACATGGGCAGTCCCACGTCTTTTCCAAGTTATTCCATGAAAGCTCACAGCCTAAATGCTTGCAGTATGGAATTACGGCAAACATTTTACCTTGTTTATCTTTGTAAATTCCAAGCTTTTGCCCTTTATAGTCAACAACCCCACCACTATCATTTTGAAGATCTTTATAAGATTTAATTGGAGGAGATATTTTATTAATAGCAAGAGAATATACAGATGTTTTAAGCATATTACCAAATTCTTTCCTATTTTTTATAGGTTCTAATCTAGTAGCGGTATAAACTTTTTCATAAGGATTTTCAATTTCCAAAATCTTATCAGAGAT
>CANRFS010000031.1 GCA_947629965.1 uncultured Clostridia bacterium | reverse complement strand
TATCCACTTAAAAAAGGAGATAATATTATAGTGACAGTAAGAAATACTAATGAAACTTTAGCACAACAATTAAGAAAATTTGTATTTAGAGTAACAGGTCAAGGAACATATGAATTAGGATCAACTGATTCTAGTATGGTAGTAAACAATCGGTAAATAATTTAAAAACGTAAAAGAAGTGAGAGGTGATAAGGAGTTATTTAAATAAAAATACTCCTACACATCTCTCATTTTGTTAAAACTGGCATTTGGTGCTTGATATTTACATTAAAATATTAAACACGAAATGCTACAAAAGAAGAGGTGAAAAGATGAAATTAGCAAATTTTACAGTATTATTTCTAATAATTATAATACCTGTAATGTTATTACTATCTTATTTCTTATCTTTACAAACAGACACAATTGGTATGCAAACAGAATATCATTCGAAGCAATTAGATGCAAGCAAAGATGCAATAGATGCTTTTGAAATAAATACGGTAGAATGGAATAGCGCATATTCAACTGTAGCAAATTCAAAACGTAGAGATGTTATGGCGGCTATTAATACATTTACTACTTCATTTTCAAATAGTATAGGAGTTGCTGGCATAAGTAAGCAAGAGTTATTAGCATATATTCCTGCAATTGCAGTTACTTTGTATGATGGTTATTATATATATACACCAGCAGAAACGAAGCAAATTGTAAAAAATGAAAATGGTATAGCTGTTTACATGACAGAAAAAATAAAAGGTTATACTGAAGAGAATAAAAACAAATTGTTATATATAGTACAAGAAGGAAGAGAAAGTGATGGCACATACACTTATGAAAAAGCAGATAAAACTAAAGTATCGCAAAACTATACATTAAATCCGAATGATGCAAAAACAGAATATGCACATATATTAAAACCTTATGCTACATATTCTGCAAGATATGTAAAAGAAGATGAAAAGATAGATATAATAGTAAATTATACATTAGACAATTATATTACAATTTATGGAACAGTAAATGGTGATTATGTAATAAGATCAGGATATTTAATTGATAGCGAAAGTACTGAAAAGATTACAGAACCAGAGAATTTGAAAGAATTTGTTTGGTATGATGGCTTAGGAGATGTACCAGAGGAATTTACATATATATATGCTTCAGACAATACTAAAGTATATTTTGGAGATACATTATTTCAAGTAGATGCAAATAACAAAAAGACAAATCTTTCAGAAAAGAGTGCAATGTATAAAGAAATAGTTTTAAGTAATGGAACATCAGTCTATCAAGCATTGAATAATGGTGCAATTACAAGTGGTAAAAACGTAGTATTTGGAGAATTATATAGAGATACACAAGGAAATACATATAACGGACCAGATGCAGAAACAATAAAAAATATACCATTGAACCAAGATGTTAGTGCAAGAAATTATTATTATAAATCAATAGAATTTTCTAATTGGGTATATAGTAAATTGAAAAATATAACAACAAACAATATGCAAGATAGAAAAGAGCTTGAGTATAATTTAGGTGAAGAAACAATTAAAGAAAAAATTACAGATTATGGCGATCCAATATTTAGCAAAGATGCACAGAGCGAAGATTCTGTATTTGCAAAACATAAGGCCGAAGTAATAAAGCAGATTTTAATTAGTGATTTAAATCAGGCAATAACAAGTTATAGTCGTAATTCTAAAGGAAATTATGAGTTACCTGTAATGACAGAAGATGACTGGAATCAAATCTTAAGAAATGTATCTATGATAACTTTTGTTCAAAATATGCCTATAGGAATGAAATACTATAACGACTATGTTGTTGCAACAAGTACAGCAAATAAAGAATATGTAAATCCTGATGAAATATATCTTATTAGTAATGATAGTGGCAGTGATAGTAACAGTACAAGATATTATCACAAACCATACTGTGACAAATTAGTAGGTACACAACTGATAGGTTATAGAAATATAGACTTTGTTGCTCAAAAATTTAGTATTGGTGATGATGAAATATATTATTTTAAACATATTTACAATAATGTTCCAAAACAGGCATGTTATTATTGTATAGTACAAAGAGAAGTATTTTCATCTGGAGGACTTAGTGATTCAAAGTTGGAATCGCATAAAAAGGCTTATAATTATGCACTCGCAAGAGAACGTTATGCAATGCACAATTTTAGATAAATAATGTTTTAAAAATTAAAAAATGGTTATCCTAAAAATAGGTGACCATTTTTTTATGAGAAAAATTTTTTTAAAAACATGTTTAATACTTTTTTTATTAATAATATTAGTGTATGTAACTAATATTTCATCTATACCAAATAGTATTCTCCTATTTAAGGGGGAAGAGCTAAATTTAGGAACTATTTTTGGATTATCACTAGAAGAAAATAGAAATTATGAAACAGTAGAAGCCTCTAGTATAATTGACAATGAAAATAAAATTGAAAAAAAGAAAGTGACTTTACGTTTGTTTGATTTAATTAATGTAAAAGATATTGAAGTTAATACAATTCCTGAGACGACAGTTGTTCCACTTGGAAATTCAGTAGGATTAAAGCTATATACGAGTGGAGTGTTGGTTGTAGGAATGACAGAAATAGAAGGAAAGAAACCTTATGAAAATACAGGAATAGAAGAAGGAGACATGATAGTAGAAATAAATCAAAAAGAAGTAACATGTACATCAGAATTATTAAAGAGTGTTAATAGCTCAAATGGAAAAACTTTAGATATAAAATATGTAAGAGATGGAGAAGAATATGTATCAACAATAGCGCCAATAAAAACAAAAGATAATGAATACAAATTAGGATTATGGGTAAGAGATGGCGCAGCAGGAATAGGAACTATAAGTTATTATGAACCATCAACAAATAAATTTGCAGCATTAGGACATGGAATAATAGATATAGACACAGAAGAATTAATAAATATATCTAGTGGAGAATTAATAACATCTAAAATATCATCAATAGTAAAGGGAGAAAAAGGAGTTCCAGGAGAAATAAAAGGAACTATAGTAAATGGAGAGACAATAGGCAGTGTTGGTATTAACACAAATTTTGGAATTTATGGAGACATTACAAACAGTAGTAAATTAGGCATAGACAGAAATAATGAAATCGCGGTAGCAAACAGAGAAGAAATACAAGAAGGAAAAGCCAAAATTTTATTAGACTTAGAAAATGGAGTAAGAGAAGAATATGAAATAGAAATTACAAAAATATATAGAAATAACAATGTAAATAACAAAAGTATGCTCATAAAAGTAACAGACCCAAAACTATTAGAATTAACAGGAGGAATAGTACAGCGGAATGAGTGGAGCACCAATAGTACAAAACAATAAATTTGTAGGAGCAGTAACGCATGTACTTGTAAATGACCCAACAACAGGTTATGCAGTATTTGGAGACTTAATGATAAAACAATCAAGAGAAATAAACTAGTTTTTTTCCTTTTTTGGACGGACTAGATTTAGTCTTTTTTGAAGAAACTTCTGGCTCGGGGATTTTTCTCCCCAAAGCATCACAAAAAGTCGATAAAAGTCATAATATATAATATATCCTAATATAGCATAATAGGAGGTGCTTATATATTATGGAACCACAAGTAGATATATGCTTCAAAAAAGATAAAAAAAGAAGATGTTGTATAGATTTAGTTATATTTGTTATATCGATATTGTTAGCATTTGTAGTAGGATTATTAATAGGTAGTTTAACTGGACTTGTAACTTTCTTAGGTATTGGTGCAATAGTTCTATTCTTAGTAACCTTGTTAATATTATTTGCAATAAGAATAATAATGTTAATATGCTGCAGAAAGAAAACTTGCTGTTAATTAATAAAAATATCCCTTATGAATATTTCATCATAAGGGATATTTTTGTTGATTGGAGAGAAGAAAAGTGTGACAAAGCCACTTTTCTTGAGTAACAAAATAAAAAAAATCACATACTATAAATATTGATAATAACAGATTTATGGAGGTTTTTATGTGTGGATTTGTAGGTTTTGCAAATTTAAAAAAAGATATATCGCAAGATATACATATTGTAAGAGAAATGAATTCAAAATTACAAAAGAGAGGACCAGATGAAGAGGGATATTATTCAGATAATAATATAAATTTAGGACATAGAAGATTAATAATAATAGATGCAAAAAACGGTAAACAACCAATGAGCGCAAGATATAATGATAAAACTTATACTATTGTATATAATGGTCAAATATACAATAAAGATGAAATAAAAAAAGAATTAGAAGCGCTAGGGTATGAGTTTAATCGGATATTCAGATACAGAAGTGCTTCTTAAAGCATTTATTCATTTTGGAACAAGTATTTTAAGAAAATTAAATGGAATTTTTAGTTTTGCTGTATGGAATAGTAGAACTAAAGAGTTGTTCCTAGTAAGAGACCATTTTGGTATAAAACCGTTATATTATACTATTTTAGACGATACAATTATTTTTGCTTCAGAAATAAAAGCTTTACTTGCTTATCCAAAAGTAGAAGTAAGCATAGATAAACAAGGAATATGTGAATTATTTGGACTTCGGCCCAGCACATACACCGGGAGTTGGAATATTTAAAAATATATATGAACTAAAACCAGCTCATTTCTTACTATTTAACAAATCAGGAATTCATATAGAAAAGTATTGGAAATTAGAAAGCAAAGAGCATAAAGATAGTTTTGGAAAAACATGCGAAACAATAAAATATTTATTAGAAGATTCAATATCAAAACAGTTAGTATCAGATGTGCCTATATGTGCAATGCTATCTGGTGGGCTAGATTCAAGCATAATAACTGCGTATGCAAGCAATTATTATAAAAGTAAAAACATGCCAAGATTAGAAACATTTTCAGTAGACTATGTAGACAATGATAAAAATTTTGTTAAAAGTGACTTTCAACCAAACTCTGATAATTATTATATAGATATAATGAGAAAAAAATTTAGCACAAATCATCATGAAGTAATAATAGATACTCCAGAACTCGCAGAGGCTCTAGAAGATGCAATGGTCGCAAGAGATTTTCCTGGAATGGCAGATGTAGATTCATCAATGTTACTATTTTGCAAAAGCATAAGCAAAGAAGCAAAAGTCGCTGTATCTGGTGAATGCTCTGATGAAATATTTGCAGGATATCCATGGTTCTTTAGAGAAGACGCATTAAACAGCAATACATTTCCATGGTCTATAGCAATTTCCGAGAGACAAAAACTATTAAATCCAGACATATCAAAAGAAATTGATTTAAAAGAATATATAGATTATAGATATAACGAAAGTTTAAGTAATGTAGATATTTTAGATACAGATTCAAAAGAAACTGCAGAAAAAAGAAAAATATCATATTTGACGTTAAATTGGTTTATGCAAACACTTTTAGATAGATCAGATAGAATGTCTATGCAAAATGGGTTAGAGCTTAGAGTTCCATTTTGTGATTACAGAATAGTAGAATATATGTGGAATATTCCTTGGGAGATAAAAGCTTTAAATGGCAGAGAAAAAGGATTATTAAGATATGTTGTAAGAGACCTACTTCCAGAAGAAATTGTAGATAGAAAGAAGAGCCCATATCCAAAAACACATAATCCAACATATCTTTTAGCTGTAAAAAATAAATTAAAGAAAATAATGTATGACAAAAATTCACCTATAAATAATTTATTAAATAGAGAATATATAATGGATATAATCGAAACAGATGGAAAAGCATTTACAAGACCTTGGTTTGGGCAGCTTATGACAGGTCCACAACTAATGGCATATCTCTGCCAAGTAAACATGTGGCTAGAAAGATATAATCCTAAAATTGAAATTTGATTTTCTAAACTTGAAATCACATTTTGTGATTTCAGGTTTAATATTTTTTTATTCAAATTGCAAAAAAGTATTTCTAAATTTTATTTATTGTGATAGGATATAAACAAACACAAGATAAAAGGAGGTATGTATATAATGCCAAATATAAAACTAGATTTAAGTTATAGTGGAGTAACTATAAAAGACATTTCTAAACATGAAAAGAAAATACAAGAAATATATGCAAATTTAAATGAAAGAGCAAACGATAATAATGATTTTGTTGGGTGGCTTAAATTGCCAACTTTGTACAATAAAGAAGAATTTGGGAAAATTAAAGAAGCAGCGACGAGAATAAGAAAAGATTCAGAAGTATTTGTAGTAATTGGAATTGGAGGTTCATATTTAGGAGCAAGAGCAGTAATAGAAAGTTTAACTAGCAATTTTGCAAATATGTTTCCAGAAAGTATAAGAAAATCACCACAAATATTTTTTGTAGGAAATAGCATTAGTCCAAACTATATAAATGAATTAATAGACTGTATAGGCGATAAAGATTTATCAATAAACGTTATATCAAAATCTGGAACAACAACAGAACCAGCAATTGCATTTAGAATATTTAGAGAATATTTAGAAGGCAAATACGGAGCAGATGAAGCAAGCCGAAGAATATATGTAACTACAGATAAGAAAAAAGGAGCATTAAAAGAGCTTGCAGATGAAGAAGAATATGAAACATTTGTAATACCAGATAATGTTGGAGGAAGATACTCTGTTTTAACACCAGTAGGACTTCTCCCAATAGCAGTAGCAGGGATAGACATTGATAAACTTATGGAAGGCGCAAGAAATGCACAAATTAACTATTCTGACGACAGTATAAAATATAATCAATGCTACCAATATGCAGTTGCAAGAAATATATTATATGAAAAAGATAAAACAATAGAAATACTTGCAAATTATGAGCCAAAACTTCATTATTTAACAGAATGGTGGAAACAGCTATATGGAGAAAGTGAAGGAAAAGACCAAAAAGGAATATTCCCAGCAGGAGTGGATTTAAGTACAGATCTTCACTCGATGGGGCAATACATACAAGATGGAAGAAGAAATCTTTTTGAAACAGTAATAAATGTAGAAAAGTCAAAAACAGATATAGAGATAAAAAGAGATGAGGATAATATTGATGGGCTTAATTTTATAGCAAATAAAACGATGGACTATGTAAATAAAAAAGCAATGCAAGGAACAGTAGAAGCACATGTAGAAGGTGGAGTTCCAAATATTATTATAAACATAAAAGAACTAAACGAAGAAACAATGGGAGAACTAATATACTTCTTTGAACTTGCCTGTGCTATATCTGGAAATATTTTAGGAGTAAATCCATTTGACCAACCAGGAGTAGAAGCATACAAAACAAATATGTTTAGACTACTTGGAAAACCAGGTTATGAGAAAAAATAGATACAAAAACGTTAATATGCAATAGAAAATAAAAATGAAAAAATAACCATGAATTATAATCTAAAAAATATAATTCATGGTTATTTTTTTGTATAAAAGAAAACTATGTAAATTAATATATATACAAATAAAAAACAAGAAAAAAATATTAGTAAAAATATTGACAGCAAAAAAAAGATAATATATTATAAATGTATAAATTAAAATGGACATAAAACCAATAAAATTTGAAAAAATAAAAAAGACTAAATTTAGTCCGTCCAAAAAAAGAAAAAAACAAATGAAGGAGAGGAAAACACATATGAAAGAAAAAACAAAAATGCGAAAAAAATTAGAAGCCAAAGGAATAACACTAATAGCTCTAATAATCACAATAATAGTAATGCTAATACTAGTGGCAGTAACAGTAAGTGTAGCATTAAATGGAGGATTAATTGGAAAAGCACAGGAGGCAAAAACAAAGACAGAAAAAGCCCAAATACAAGAAAGAGATTTACTCACAGGAAGAATAAAAATAGGAGACACATGGTATGATTCTTTAGATGAATATTTAAAAAATAATCCATCAGAAAATCAAAGTGATGAAACGTCAGATGTACAAGGTGTTGAAATTGGTGGAACTGCAGAATGGGAACAAGATGACGAAGGAAATATAAAATATAAAGGACAAAGTTCGGGATTAAAAATAGGAGACTTCGTGGACTATGGAGAGTTTGTTAAAATTAGCAATAATGGAAACGAAGAAGATATAAGTGAATTATATGGAGATTTGGAAAAATATGCAGGAGTAAGAGGCGATTATAGTAAAACTGCTTATCCAATAACAAAGGAAGACTTGAAGTGGCGAGTCTTAGATATAAAAGATGGTAAAATAAGATTAATAAGTTCCAATAGTGCTAGATCCGTGGTGTGTTTGGAAGATTATAATGGGTATAATAATGGAGTATATTTGATAGACAAAATGTGTAGAGTATTATATTCAACAGATATAGGAATATCGCAAAATTTGAAAATAGAAGATGTGCAGAATCTTATGGATTTGAGTGTGCAAGATTATCACGATTACAATAATTATGGGGTGGCAAATGAGTTTACAGAAAATAATAGTTATTATCCAGAGATATTTGCAAAAGAAAAAAATGGATGGGTTAATGATGTGCAAGGAACAGAGTTAGATGTAAGCGAGCAAACTACGCCAGTATTACAGAATGCAAAACTGCCTGCAAGTCCAACAAAAGATGATAAAATAAAGGTAACCAATACATATTGGTGTTACTCAATGAGCAAGAGTTTGTGGAAGAATCCTGCGTATGAAGATTTACTTATGATGGATTACGACGAACACTTTGCTACAAATCACTGGCTTTCTTCGAGGACTACGACAGCTATTGGTGACTACGCAGATTTCGGGTTATACGTATTCCAGTGGGGTCAGGTTATGAAACATGATTTATACTACTCAAGAAATGTTGGTCAAAATACCTCGTATTCGATTAGGCCGGTCGTTACCCTGGATCCTGCCGTATCTCTCGAACTAAGTGCTGGATCAGCTGAAGATCCTCATTTGATTAGATGGTATGGCAATAAGTAGTAAAATTAATAAAAACAATTGACAACAATTATAAAATTAAGTATAATAATTAACAGTTAAATAATAAACGTAGATGAGACAAAGTAAGATAATGATTACCAAAAGAGAGGATTGGTGGTAGCGCTGAGAGCTAATCTTGGAAAATGTATCTGAAAAACTACCTCGGAGTTTCTAAAGTAAAAAGTTAGACGTGTAAGATGCGATAAAATCTTTAAAGCAAGTAAAATAAAGGGTGGAACCGTGCTATATATGCACCCCTGATAGATATTAATCTATTAGGGGTGTTTTTTTATTTAAATTGTGTCCCTAAAATTGGAAAGGAGAAAAGCTTATGCTAATTTCAATAGGAACAAGAAGTGTGCCAAAAGTTACAGCAATAACAAGAGCTTTTTCAAGATATCCAGAACTTTGGATGAATGATGAAGACTCAATAGAATTTCATATGATGCCAAAAGATGTAAGAAATGACGAAAAACAAGGACAACAAAAAGATAATTTTTCGGGAGTTTCATGTAATCCAATGTCACTTACAGAAACAATTAATGGCGCAAAAAACAGGGCAAAAAATGCTTATGAGTATGCGAAGGAAAGAACACGGCACATGTAGCTACGGAGTAGGAATAGAAGCTGGAATGTATGAAGTCCCAGAAGTAGAGACTGGTTATATGGATGCAAGTATATGTGCAATATATGATGGAAAAGATTATTATATAGGATTTAGCCCATCATTTGAGTATCCTAAAACAGTAGTAGATAGAGTATTACAAGGCGAAGAACTAGGATATATGGAAGATGTATTTGGAAGTACAGCAAAAGGCAGAAAAGGTGCAATAGGAGTGCTAACAGCAGGAAGAGTATATAGGGATGAATTAGAAGAATATGCAGTTATCATGGCACTAACAAAAATTGTTTCAAAAGATGTATATTAAAACGAGGTACATACCTCAATCTATGAGGAATGCTTATGACTGAGGTGTGTCTCTATACATTAAATAAAGGAGAGATATTTTATGATTAAAATAAAATTAAAAGATAATTCCGAAATGGAAGTAGAAGAAAATTTAAGTGTGCTAGAAATAGCAAAAAAAATCAGCGAAGGACTTGCAAGAGTTGCAACATGTGCAGAAATAGATGGAAAAGTTGTAGATTTAAGAACAGTTGTAAATAAGGACTGCAGTTTAAACATATTAACATTTGAAAGCAGTTTAAATGGTAAAAAAGCATATTGGCATACAACATCACACATTATGGCACAAGCAATAAAAAGACTATATCCAGAAATCAAACTAGCAATAGGCCCATCAATAGATAATGGTTTCTATTATGATTTTGACACGGATAAGCCTTTTACACCAGAAATGCTAGAAGCAATAGAAGGTGAAATGAAAAAAATTATAAAAGAAGATTTGCCTATAGAAAGATTTGAACTACCAAGAAATGAAGCATTAGAATTAATGAAAAATGAACCATACAAAGTAGAATTAATTAATGACTTGCCAGAAGGAGAAATAATATCTTTCTATAAACAAGGAGATTTTACTGACCTTTGCGCAGGACCACATCTTGCAAGCACAGGAAAAGTAAAAGCAATAAAATTACTTTCGTCATCAGGAGCATATTGGCGTGGAAATGAAAAAAATAAAATGCTACAAAGAATTTATGGAATTTCTTATCCAAAAGCAAGTCAGCTTGAAGAATATGTAAATATGATAGAAGAAGCAAAGAAAAGAGACCATAGAAAGCTGGGAAAAGAATTAGATTTATTCTTCTTTGACGAAACAGCACCAGGTATGGCATATTGGATGCCAAAAGGATTTACATTAATGAATACATTAATTAGTTTCTGGAGAAAAGAGCATCAAAAAAGAGGATACCAAGAATTTTCAGGACCACAATTAAATAGTAGCGTACTTTGGAAAACCTCAGGACATTGGGATCACTATAAAGAAGACATGTTTGTTTTAACAGATGCAGATGGAAACGAACAAGCATTAAAACCAATGAACTGCCCTAACTCAATTAAAATATATCAAACTAAATTAAGAAGCTATAAAGATTTGCCACTTCGTTTTAATGATGTTGATGTTATTCATAGAAACGAAAAATCAGGACAATTAAATGGATTATTTAGAGTAAGAATGTTTAGACAAGACGACTCACACAACTATGTAACGGAAGATCAAATTGGTAGCGAAATAAAAGATATAATAGAAATTGCAGACAAATTATACAAAGTGTTTGGACTAGAATATAAGCTTAGCCTTTCTACAAGACCAGATGATTTTATGGGAGAAATAGAAACATGGAACAGGGCGGAAGCCGATTTAAAGAGAGTTTTAACAGATATATGTGGAGGACCAGATAAGTTTGAAATAAACGAAGGAGACGGAGCATTCTACGGTCCAAAAATTGATATAACAATGAAGGACTGCTTAGGAAGAGAATGGCAAATGGGAACAGTTCAACTTGATTTCCAATTGCCACAAAGATTTGACTTACATTATATAGATAAAAATGGAAACAAAAAAACGCCAATAATGATACACAGAGCAATATTTGGTTCATTTGATAGATTTATAGGAATAATTACAGAACACTTTGCAGGAGCATTTCCAACATGGCTTGCGCCAGTACAAGTAAGAATTTTACCTATTGCAGATTCTCACAAAGAATATGCAAATAAATTAAAAGAACAATTAGAAAATGTAGATATACGAGTAGAGATAGATGAAAGAGAAGAAAAAATAGGATATAAAATAAGAGAAGCTCAGCTTCAAAAAATACCATATATGTTAATAATAGGAGATAAAGAAGTAGAAGCAAATGCAGTAGGTGTAAGATCAAGAAAAGACGGAGACATTGGACAAATGAGCACACAAGACTTTATAAACAAAATAAAAGAAGAAGAAAGAACTTTTGCAAAATAGTGGCAAAAAGTGGCAAAAAAGGGGACAGACCCCTTTTTTGCCGATTCCTTTTTCGCTGATTCCTTTTTTCGCAAGCCCATTTTCACCAAGTTCTGTTAAAAATTAAAAATTTAATTGTAGAAATTAAAACAATATGATATACTTTGCTTAAACAAAAGACTTTATTGAGAGGAGAATTTAATTTTGAATACCAATGATAACA
>CANRFS010000030.1 GCA_947629965.1 uncultured Clostridia bacterium | reverse complement strand
ATTTTTAAGAATTCTTGATAATCTATAAATTTATCTGTATATCCCTTTTTTTCTAAATCTTCTTTTATTTTTTCAAATTTTTGCTGTTTTAAGTTCATCTTTTTTAAGTTTTTATTTTTTTCTTCTTTTAATATTTTAGTTCTTTGTCCCTTATTTTTTATATTTAAATATCCATCATATGTTATACCTAATATTTCAGCAAATTCTTTTTCTACCATTAATCCTTTATTTAAATCATATAATTCTAGAAATTCTTGATAATTTATAAATTTATTTGTATATCCTTTATCCTTTAATTCTTTTCTTATTTTTTCCCTTTCTTCTCACTTATTGAGATATTTTTTAGGATAATAACATTTTTATGCTTACTTTTCATATTCATATAATTGCCATATTTAATTCCTATAATATTTGCAAAATCACTTTCTTGCATTTCTGTTTTATATGGTTCATATAATTTTAAAAATTCTTGATAATCTATTTTTCTTTTTGCATATCCTTGTTGAATTAATTTATCCATAATCATTTGCTCTATTTTTACATCCATCTTTTCACCATTATTCTTCTATATCTTCTCTTTTAAATCTATACTTTTTGTTACAGAATTGGCAAACTGTTTCTATTTCTCCCTGATTTTCAAACACTTCATCCAATTCTTCTTTTTTTAGTGATTTTATACCTGTTTTAAATTTTTCTTTATTACAGTCACATTCATATTTTGGTTTTATTTCTTTTAGTAATACCATTAAATTTTCATCACCTGTTACAGTTTCTGCAATTTGTTGTAATGACATATTTTTATCTAACATTGTACTTATTGAATCAGCTTTTGCTACTGCTTCTTCTATTTGCTTTATATCTTCTTCTGTTGCATCTGGCATTAATGTTATAAAATATCCTCCTGCTTTTTTTACCCCTTGGCTATCTACTAATACTCCTAATGCAACTACACTTGGTGTTTGTTCTGATTCTGCAAAATATTTTGCAAAATCTTCTGCTATTTCTCCACTTGTAATTGGAGTTATTCCTACATATGGTTCTTTTAAGCCTAAATCTTTTATTACATATAAAAATCCATCTTTTCCAATTGCTCCACCTACATCTAGTTTACCATTAGCTTTTAATGGCAAATCTACTTTTGTATTTACTACATATCCTTTAACACTAGGCTTTCCATTTGCTACACACATTACATTTCCTATTGGTCCATTTCCTTTAAATTGTAATGTTATACTATCATTTTCTTCTTTTATTCTTGTTCCCATTATTGCACCCATTGTAAGTAATCTTCCTAAAGTTGCTGTTGCAAGTGGACTTAGGTCATGAATTTTTCTTGCTTCTTCAACTAAGCTAGTTGTTTCTGCACATATTATATTTACTCTTCCTTCACATGCTAAATATTTCTTTATTTCATCCATTTTTATTTTACTATATTAGTCTTATAACTTTATAGCCTCTCCTTTTCTTATATTTTTATAGCCCCATTATTTCTTTTGCTACTTCATTTATGGTTTTTCCATCTGCAGAAGCTCCCATTTTTGCTTTTGCTTCCTTCATTATAGCTCCCATATCTTTCATGGTTGTTGCATTAAGTTGTAAAATAATTTGTTCTAATTCCTTTTTTATTTCTTCTCTACTCAATTGTTTTGGTAAATATTCTTGAAGTACATCTATTTCTTGATTTGTTTGGCTAATTAAATCTTCTCTTCCAGCCTTTTCGAAATCTTTTAGTGCATCTTTTTTCGTTTTTACTTCTTTTGCTATTATTTCTAATATTTGATTATCTTCTACTTGTATTCCTTTATCTTTTTCTATTTGTAATATTGCTGCTCTTACCATCTGTACTGTATTTTTTCTTATCTCTTCTTTATTTTTCATTGAATTTTTTAAATCTTCTAATAATTTTTCTTTTAACATTTTTTATTCCTCCTAAAATAAATTTTTAAAAAGTAAGTTTAATATATCATATTTTCAAAGTTTTTTCCACATATCTTATATTTTTTATAAATTTTTTGAAAATTATTTTTCTATTTTTTTGCATAATAAAAATACCCCCATATTTTACTATGAGGGCATTTCTATTATTTTATTTCATATCATTTGAACAGTTCATATTATTCATATAAAATTTTTTGTCTGCTAATTTATCTTGTACTCCACGAAGTGCTTCTCCAAATCTTTGGAAGTGTACTACTTCTCTTTCTCTTAAGAAACGAAGTGGATCAATAACGTCTTGGTCGTCTTTGCATAAGTCTATTAATTTTTCATAAGTTGCTCTTGCTTTTTGTTCTGCTGCTAAATCTTCTTGTAAATCTGCTATTGGATCGCCTTTTACAGCTATTGTTGCTGCATTCCATGGCCATCCTGCTGCTGCTTGAGGGTAAACTCCTACACCATGGTCTGTATAATATGCTCCTAGCCCTGCTTCTTCTAAAGTTTTAGCATCTACTCCATCTGTTAATTGATGAACTATTGTTCCTACCATTTCTAAGTGAGCAAGTTCTTCTGTTCCTATATCATTTAATATAGCTTTTGATTTTTGATCTGGCATTCCAAATCTTTGTGATAAATATCTAAGTGATGCTGCAAGTTCTCCATCAGGTCCACCATATTGTGATATTATAAATTTTGCAAGTCTTGGATTTGGACATTTTATATTTATTGGATATTCTAATACCTTATTATAGGTCCACATTAATAATTCCCCCTTTCCCATGGCCATGGCTCTTCTAGCCATCTCCATTTGTTGCATGGATAGAATATAGTAAGTGGTCCATACATTTTTTGATATTTGTCTTTTAAATCTTTTACTTGTTTGCAGTATTCTCTGTGCATACATAATGCTTTTTTGTCTTCAGGATGTGTATCCAAATATAGGCCAAGTTCTATAATTGCAAAATCTAAACTTTTTATTTGGTCAATCATTTCCTGTCTTCTCATATCTCTTGAGCATGAATTATCATTGTTTGAATCTTTATGTTTGCGATCCATACATTCACATTTATCATTGTCCATTATTTGTTACACCCCTCTCCTATTTTATTTGTTTTTCTAATATATTCTATTTCTTCCATTGACTGTCCAGGCATATATGGACTAACTAATTCTGGAAAAATTGTTCCCATTTTTAATCCTACACATGGAATAAAAGTTTTGTCCATTGTTTGCCATGGTACATAGCTTTGTGCATACATAGGATTAGCAGGAAACACATTATTTCCTTCATCGAATCCACACTCGCATGAATCATTTGTATCCATAACATTTTGCACACATTCGCAAGTATCAGCTATAATGTCTTCATCTTTGTCATCACATTGATTATTATTGCATTGACAATTGCATGAAGAACAAGATCTTCTTTGCATACAACTTCTATACATTAAATTTTCCTCCTTTTTTTCTGTATATACTACATTTTATGACACAATATGTTAAAATGTTCATGTAAAACCTTGATAAAGTGCAATTTAATTGCTTTTTATTCTAAAAAGTGGTATAATATAGTTATGTAAATGTAGCATTTTCCTGATTAATTAATTTGATAAGGAAATTTTAGAAAGGAGTTCCTTTTTAAATCGGAGAATTTGCTAAAAGTACATTGAAAACATAAAAAAAACATAAGGAGTTTGTTATTATGAAAAAACTCAAGGCAATCAGCTTCATCCTTGCAATTGCTATGGTAATTGCAATGCTAACAGGATGCTCATCACAGGAAAAAGCAACACCCGAGGCACCAACCAATCCAACAAATCAAACAAACAACGAAACTCAAGAAACACCCTCCGAAAAGCAAGAGGCAAACCCAGTAGAGCAGACATCTGATAGTCAACTTGACTTGGATGTTCCTACCTTGGAATCTGAAGCTTCTTTATACGTTCGGGAGTATTACCTTTCGAACTATGCAGAGTCTTCTCCGGAAGATGTCTATGAGAAAGTTTCTAAACTTGAGGATTCCTTCTCTTTAAGAGATGGATTTCTCTTTAAAGGGAATGAAAAGCTCTGCTATCCTCTTCTTGCAAGAGTCCCAGATGGCAGCGCATATGTAGTTTTTTACCTATCCGATTATGGATCGGTAGAGAATGAAATCGTAGGAGGGCGGTATTATAGCGTGCCCTCAGTTTACACTCACTACGATGGCTCTTCATCTTTAAGAACTCTCTCTCGTAGAATGTTCTTCAACATCATGTACGATGAGACCAATACTCATAAGATCAGTATATGGTCTTTTGACAAGGTCATTGCATCGTATGATCTGCCGGTCTCTGGAAAAGACACCGTCTACTGTGGATACAGTAGCCATCTCGGCTACATTTTCCGTGTAGACAATCACTTGATCATATTTTCTGCAAGTTATGGTCAAGATAAGATTCCAGTTCTGACTGGAAAAATCGTTGCAGATAATGTGCAACGGGTTCTTGATTCGGACTATCAGTACCATTCTGACTTGTCCGGACAGATTCTGTTGCAAACAACAGATGGGGCTGTAAAGGTTTTGTGTGAATCTCCAAATGATCAACTAAAGCTAGTTGATCCATTGTATGAGGGATCATACAACTCCCAAAAAATAAGACCTTAGCAAATTCTTAAACAGGTTACCTATCGTAAGATAGGTAACCTGTTTATTTGATATTAAATTTTAATTTTTGTTTTATATTTTAACAATTCCACCCATTGAAGTGTTTACAGATGCTTCTTCATCAGATAAATCGGATACAGCTTTCGCTCCACCTGCTATTACAACAGTATCCCCTTTTTCTAAAAATTCTTCTTTCTTTAAAGTGTCTATTCCAACACGAACTAATTTATCAATACTTTCCTTATGGTTAAATAGTTTTGGGATAATATTCCAACATAGACCTAATTGTCTATAAGTTATTTCATTTTCTGTTATTGCAAATACTGAGCATTCTGGTCCAAAGCTAGATACTATCCTTGCTGTATCTCCTGTATCGGTATATGCAATTATTGCTTTTGCATTTACATTTGTTGCTAACATACATACTGAATAATTCATATTAAAGTTATAATCTAATTCTTCTAAATTATATTCTCTGTGTTTAAATCTTTTCCAATATTTTAAAGAATTTTCTATTGCTATAGCAACTTTATTCATTACTTTAACACATTCTACTGGGTAATTACCTGTTGCTGTTTCTCCGTGAAAGCATTATTGCGCTACTTCCATCGTATATAGCATTTGCTATATCACTTACCTCTGCTCTTGTTGGTCTAGAATTAGTAATCATAGATTCTAGCATTTGTGTTGCAGTAATTACCGGCTTTCCTTGTGCATAAGTTTTCTTTATAAATTGTTTTTGATAAATTGGTACTTCTTCCATTGGAATTTCTACACCTAAATCTCCTCTTGCTACCATAATTCCATCTGAAACTTTTAAAATTTCATCAAAATTATTTATTCCTTCTCTATTTTCTATTTTTGAAATGACTTTTATATGTTCCCCATTATTTTCTTTTAAAACTTGTTTTATTGCTAATACGTCTTCAGGTTTTCTAACAAAAGATGCAGCAATATAATCAAACCCTACTTTAATTCCATATTTGATATCGTCTATATCTTTTTGTGTTATACTTGGCAAGTTTAACACTAAATCTGGTACATTTATACTCTTTCTGTTTGTTAAATATCCACCATGTATTATTTCACAAACTATATCCTTTTCTATTATTTCTTTTACTCTTAATTCTATAGTTCCATCATTTATTAAAATAGTTTTACCTTTTTCAACATCATTGTATAAATTTTTATAAGTTATAGATACTTTAGTCTCATCACCTAATTCATCATTGTTTAGTAAAGTAAATGTTTTTCCATCTTCTAAAAATACTTGTGGCTCTTTAAACTTTCCTATTCTTATTTCAGGTCCTTGTGTATCTAATAAAAGTGGGATAGGTAATTCTAATTTATCTCGTACAGATTTAAATAAATTGATTCTTTCTTCTTGATCTTGATAATTTCCGTGTGAAAAATTAATTCTAGCTACATTCATACCTGCTTTCATTAATTCTTCTAATACTTCTTTACTGTCTGTTGCAGGTCCTAAAGTACATACTATTTTTGTTTTTCTCATAACTTATCCATCCCTCTATTCTTAATATTTATGATTAACTATTTTGTTATCCATTTTATTAAATTTAAATTAGCGCTGTCTAATAACATTTCATGTTTTGGCATTACTCTAAATGTGTATCCATAATTTCCACCTGTTTTTAATTCAATTTTTGCATTATATGTATAAATTTTTTCTTCGTCATTGCTATTTACTAAATTCATTGGAATAATGCTTATATTTTCTATTGTTCCATTGTCTAATATTTTTCCATAATATACTTGTGCCTCAATGTTTTCTTGATTAATGTTAGGTAATTTTACATTACAAGACACTTCTATATTTTTTCCAGCATCCATTGATATATTATCAAGATTGTTATTTTGAGTAATTTCTATATCATCCCAATTTGCATACAATCCATCTTTTATTTTATTATATTCAGTAACTAATTCTAAATTATTAAAATACTTGTTAGTTAAATTACATAAAGGTATATATAAATCACTTGTATATTGTGTAATCATTCTTGCCATACTGTAGTTTCCACCTGTTGATATTATAGAATTTTTCATGTATTCCATCCACTCTTTGGAAATTCCGTCTTTTTTATTATAATACGCTGGTATAATTTTATTCTCTAAAATCGTGTATATGCTATCACTATCTGCTTTATCTTGTTCTTCATAAGAATAATATTCTGCGTTTGTTCCAATTGCCCAACCATTTCTTTGGTTGTATCCTTCTGCCCACCAACCATCTAAAATACTAAAGTTTACAACACCATTTACTGATGCCTTTTCTCCACTAGTTCCAGAAGCTTCCATTGGTCTTCTTGGATTATTAAGCCATACATCTACTCCAGAAATAAGATGTCTTGCCATTACCATGTCATACCCTTCAAGTAAAAATATCTTTCCTTTAAATTGTGGCATCAAAGATATTTCATGTATTCTTTTTATTAAATTTTGTCCTTCTATATCTTTAGGATGAGCCTTACCTGCAAATATTAATTGCACTGGTCTTGATTCATCATTTAATATTTGTGTTATTCTTTCTAAATCTTTAAAAATTAAAGTTGCTCTTTTGTATGTAGCAAATCTTCTTGCAAAACCTATTGTTAGTGCATTAGGATTTAGTTTTGATGTAATTTCTTTTACTTCATCATAATGCAATCCATATCTTCTTAATCTACTTGTTACATTTTCTCTAACTAAATTTAATAATTTTTCTTTTCTTACTTGATGCGCGTTCCATAATTCTTTATCTGGAATACTATTTATTTTTTCCCATGTTTCGTTTATATGTATTTTATCTTGCCAAAATGGCACTAAATATTTGTTGTATAATTCTTTTAAATTTGGTGCAAGCCATGTGCAAGTATGTACTCCGTTTGTTACATATGTGATTGGTGATTCGTTTGGTGCAATTTCTGGCCATACATCTCCAAATAGTTCTCTTGAAACTGCTCCATGAAGTTTACTTACTCCGTTCTTTTTTCCTGCTACTTTTAAAGCAAGTATTCCCATATTAAAAGTTGTTTTATTTTCTTCTTTTGGTTTCATTCCTAATCCTAAAAATTCCTCTTTAGAAATTCCTAGTTTCTTCCAAAAATCTTTAAAATATTTTTCTACTAATGTTGTTGGAAATATATCATTTCCTGCAGGTACTGGTGTATGTGTTGTAAATACTGTTTTAGCTGTAACAATATCTTTTGCTATATTAAATGACACCTTTTTTTCTTCCATTACGTTTTTAATTAATTCTAATACCAAGAAAGATGAATGTCCTTCATTCATATGATATACAGTTGGATTAAGTCCTAATTCTTTTAATAAGTTTACTCCTCCTACTCCTAACACTACTTCTTGCTGTATTCTCATTTCTTGGTCTCCACCATAAAGTCTTAATGTTATTTTTCTATATTCTTCTGAATTTTCGTCTATATCTGAATCCAATAAGTATAAATTAACTCTGCCTACTGCTATTTTCCAAACTTTTAAATATAATTTTGAATTAGGCATTTTAATAGAAATAAGTAAATCTTCCCCTGTTCCTTTTTTTACAGGAGATATTGGCAAATTATTTAATTCTATATCATGGTACTGGCTCTCTTGCATACCACTATTGTTTATGTTTTGATGGAAATAACCATTTTTATATAATAAACCTACTGCTACTAATGGAAGGCCTAAGTCGCTTGAAGATTTCAAGTGATCTCCAGATAAAATTCCAAGTCCACCAGAATATATTGGAAGAATCTCATCTAATCCATATTCTGCAGAAAAATATGCAATTAAATCATTTTTATTTTCAGGATATGTTCTGCTAAACCAAGTATTTTTACTATTCATATATCCCACAAAGTTTTCTACATTTTTATTATATTCTTTTATAAATTCAGAATCTTCTGCAATTTTTTCTAGTTTTTCTTGATCAACTTGTTTTAGAAATTTTACAGGATTTCTACCTATTCTTTCCCATAAATCTATATCAATTTTTTTAAATAATTTTAAATATTCTGTATTCCATGACCACCATAAATTATTTGAAATTTCTGATAATTTTTCTATTTTTTTAGGTAATTGTGGATTTACTGTAATTTTATTAAATATGTACATTTGTAATGTACCTCCTTTGTGATTAAAAATAATTTTTCTTATGTTATATATTAATTCAATATACTTTATTATCTATTAAAAACTTTTCTTTGTCAATGTTAAATGTAATAATTTATATACTATTCTAAACTTTGTATTGCACCAATTGCAACAGCAAATTGCGGATTTTCTGGAATTATAAATTTTATATTGTGTAAATCTTCTATCTGTTTTAACATTTTTTTTACATTTGGAATTGTTACAATATTTCCAATTAATATAGCCTCTTTTATAGTATCGTTCTTAGTTGCAAACACTGCCATCATACCAATTATTTCAAATATCATATGTAATATTCCAAGTGCTATGTCAGCATCTGTTGCATCTTCTTTTAAGTTTCCAAAATTAGAAAGTGTTAAGTCATATGGTAATGTATCTATTTTTTCATCTGTTCTATCACAAATTCTTATATCAATTTTTGATAGATCACCTTTCTCAACTAACTCAACTATTTCTTCAAATGAATTTGCATTGCTAAATCTTTTGCATAGCATCGTTAATGTTCCCGCACCAATTCCGAGTTCCACCTAGATGAACTATCTTTTCTTTATTAGCTCTAATAAGTGCTGTACCTGTTCCAATACTTACTATGAGTGCCTCTTTTTTATTTGCTAAATTTAATCCTCCTGTAGCAATTGCCTCAAATTCTCTTGCTATTTTTATTGGAATATTATATTTAGTAGTTTTAAATTTATTTGCTCCTATTCCTGTTATAACCATTTTTTCTATATTATTAATATCTATGCTGTTATATCCTATAAATTCTTCTAACACTTCTTCAACATTTCTATTTAATGAAATTTTACTTTTTATTATTTTTTTATCGTTGTATTCTATTATTTTTGTTGTAGTACTCCCTACATCAATACCTATAATACTCACATTTATCTCCCCTAAAACTTATAATAATACCGGACCATTTCCTATTTCAACAGCATAAAAATCTGCATCATAACCAATTTTATCTTTATATGCTTTTCCTACATTTTTAATAAAATCTTCTATTTTGTCTTTTTTTACTATACTTACAGCGCAACCTCCAAATCCTGCTCCTGTCATTCTTGCACCTATAACGCCTTCTTGTTTTAAACTTTCTTCTACTAGTGTATCTAATTCTTTACCTGTTACTTCATAATCGTCTCGTAATGAATTATGTGATTCTATCATTAATTTTCCTAATAAGTCTATTTTGTTTTCTTTTAATGCCTTAACAGCTTTTATAGTTCTTTGATTTTCATATACTGCATGTTTTGCTCTTTTTTTTCTGTTTTCATCTTTTATTAAATATTTATATTCTTCAAATTCTTGTTCTGTAAGCTCCCCAAGTGTTTTAATATTTAGCTTTTCTTGCAACTCTGTTAATGCTTTTTCACATTCTGCTCTTCTTTCATTATATTTAGAATCGCCAAGACCTCTTTTTTTATTTGTATTCATTATAACTATTCTTTCCTCTTTTAATATAACAGGAGCATATTCATATTGTAAATTTGCTGTATCTAAAAATATTGCACAGTCTTTTTTTCCATTTGCTATTATAAATTGATCCATTATTCCACAATTTACACCAACATATTTATTTTCTGCTTTCTGCCCAAGCAATGCTAGTTTTACCATATCTAAATCTAAATCAAATAAATCTTTTAATACAAAACCTGTTAGTACTTCTATAGAAGCTGATGATGAAAGTCCTGCTTGATTTGGTATAGTTCCATTATATAAAATATCAAAACCTGCATCTATAGTATATCCTTCACTTTTTAATGCCCAAATCATAGATTTAGGATAATTAATCCAATTTTCTTTTGGATTATATTTTAATTCATCTATTGAACTTTCTAAAATTCCTAATTTTTCAAAGTTCATTGAATAGAATCTTAACTTATTATCATTTCTTTTTCTTGCAACTGCATATGTACCCATTGTAAGCGCACATGGAAAAACATGCCCTCCATTATAGTCTGTATGCTCTCCTATTAAATTAACTCTTCCTGGGGCAAAGTATACTTTTATATCTCCGCCATTTCCAAATAATTCTACAAATTTTACTTTTATTTCTTCTTTCATTTTATACTCCATAAAATCATAAATTTTAATATTATTTTATAAAAAACATTTTACCATAAAAATTTTTTTAAAATCAACTATTTCATTTAATTTTTATACTGGATAAGCATTACTGCCAGGTCCTTCTTTTACTGGGTTTTCTTGGTTGCTTATTATTGAATTTATTAGCAATTCTAGATTTTTTGTTGCGTTTTTTGCTGTCCATATATTTGAAATTGTTCTATACGCATTTATAGAAAACTTCTCTCTTTTTTCTTTGTTTTCAATTAATTCAACAGTTTTATTATATAAATCTTTAAAATTTGTATAATAATATCCATTGTCGTTATTGTTTATTAGAAATGGTACTGCTCCAACTTTTTTGTAAACGATTACCGCACAGCCACTATTCATTGATTCATTTACTACTACTCCCCATCTTTCTGTTTGGTCACTTGTGCATATAAATATATTAGATTTCTCCATGTAATCTCTAACATTATCACTATCAACAGCACCAATTAATTTAATTTCTTTTTCTAAATTGTATTTTTTAATCTGACTTTTAATTTTATCAAACAAGGGGCCATTACCTAACATTTCAATCTCGAATTTATATCCATTTTTCTTTAATTCTTGTGCTAACCTAACCATATCTTCTGGATGTTTCCATTTTATGAATCGTCCTACCCAAATTATTTTTACTTTTTCATTTTGCTTTTTTTCTAATAACTCTTTTTCATCATAGAATTTTGTCTCTGGAAAATATCCCCATTTAAAGCACTTGTTTACATACATTCCAAATTTATTAAAATCTTTTGGTCCATATCCACTTGAACATAACAAATACAGATTTTTATTTTTACTATATTTGAAGTGTTTGTTATAAACTATCTTTAAATTTTTTAAATCAAATATGCTAAATATTCCTCTATAAAATATTCTAGCATAATATCTAAATGTTAGTTTATCTTGCTTTAACCTTTCTGTTATGTATTCATCAGTTTTAGTAGAACCCATTATAACTACATCACTATCTAATGCAAGATTAATTGCTTCTTCTGGTATTAATGCAACTGTTATTAACAATGTAAATGTTAAAGACAGCGCAACAGAATTAATTAGTGAAAGGTACTATAGTAAACTGGAGAAATTATCAGATGTATTTGAAAGTTTTGGTATTAAGTTGTATATTAGCTTAAATTTTGCAGCTACTATAGAACTAGGTGGCCTAGATACAGCAGATCCCTTGGATTCTAAGGT
>CANRFS010000029.1 GCA_947629965.1 uncultured Clostridia bacterium | reverse complement strand
GTTGCTTGCACTTTTTAGACAGGTCTCGATTGATTCGTTGCTTCCTATTACTTCAAAAATATACTCAAATCCATTGTTATGTGTTATGTTTGTTAGTTCTTGATCTAAAATATTAGTATCTATAGTCCCTAGTCCTAATGACTTAATAAAAGATATTTTCTCCTTTCTTCTAGCTCCAACAAACACTTCATTTCCAAAATCTTTTAAAAATAATGCTATTAAAATACCAATGGTTCCTGACCCCATAACAAAAACTTTTTTATTTTTTGGTATATCATATCTTCTTATAGAATGTAGCGAAACCGCTGCAGGTTCACATAATGCTAATAAAGAATAGTCAATATTATCTTCTACTATTAAATTCCACTTTGGAACAGCTAGATATTCGCTAAATCCTCCATCACATCTAGATCCAAAATAATTATAGTTTTTACATTGAGCATATTCCCCCATTTTACATGCTTCACATTCATGACAAGGTAAAAGAGGAAAACCTGCTGCTTTTTTGCCCAATAAATCTTTATCTTCTTCATTTACTGCAACTACTTGTCCTGAAAATTCATGACCAATAATTGTAGGAAAATGATATGTTCCATTAACATATACACGTTCTATATCACTAGAGCAAATGCCACAATCTTTTATATGAATTAATACTTCATCTTTATTAATTTTGGGTACATTAACCAAATCAAGTCTTAAATCATTTATATTATATAAATTTAATGCTTTCATTTTTTCTGGTATTTTTTCTATACTAATCATTATTATCCATTCCTTTTACTATTGCTTCTGCCAATGCAAAATCTGATTTTGTAGTTATTTTAAAATTAAGTTCATCTCCATCAATTATGTGCATTGGATAATTATTAAATGTGCATACTTGTGAGGTTCCTGTTAATTTTTGTTTTTGTTCTTCTGTTAAATTGTCTAATAACTCTATAAACGTTTTTAATTTAAAACTATCTGGAGCTTGTCCTTTATAAAACATACTTCTATCAGGTATTTTTTCTACAATAATATTATTCGTCGAATATAATAACGTATCGGCTACTGGCATAGCACATACTACAGCATCATACTTTCTTGCCCCATCTATGCTATTCTTTAATATTTTATCTGTAACAAACGGTCTTACAGCATCATGAATTACAATTATATCATCTTCATTACAACCATTGTCTGCTACAATAGAATTAATAGAATTTGTTATTGAATCAATTCTTTCTTTTCCTCCACAAACAATTTTTATATTTTTAGTAGACTCTAAATATTCTTTTAAAATATTATTTGTATACTCTAAATATTCCTTAGATACAACTATATATATACTATCAAATAAATTTTCTTTCAAAAATCTTTGTATAGTATATATTATAACTGGTTTATCATTAATCTTTCTAAATTGTTTAGGAATATTTATATTATCTTTAATTCTTGTACCTTTTCCGCTTGCTAGAATTACACCATAATTCATTATTATACCCCTTATGAAATTACATCCCTTTAAATAATAATATATATTCTTTCTATTGTCAACCAATTAAATGCTTTCTACATTAGTTTTTTCCTATTTGTTTTTTATTCTTTTGTTTCTTATTATATATACCTAATACAATAAAAACTACTATTGCAATTAGCGATATAATTGCTCCCTCTTTTAAATATGGTGTGCTATATTTCATATAAATTTCATGCTCGCCAGCACCAATTTCTATACCTAGAAAATATTTATTAGATTTTAATGTATTAACTTCTTTTCCATCTACATATACTTTCCATCCGTCACTATACATTGTTTGGAATTGTAATATTCCATCGCTTTCTGCATTTACCTTTCCTTTTAAATATCCATTATTCCATTCTGTTGCTTCAAAATTAGATTTTCTTAAATTATTAATGTCCTCTTCATAATCATCCATAGATACCGCATATATTTTTATATTATCTAAAGTATAATTTCCAATCTCTGATAACGTTACTGTTATTTTTCCTGATGTTTCATCATAATATCCAAGATTAAACAAGAAATCAGTTATATCATAATAGGATTCTTCTGTCCAACTTGCTAAAGATTTATTCTTAGAAACATTATTATATTTGACTTTTAATTTATATTCTGTACTTTCTTGATACCATTTATATTTATTTTTTACTTCTGCTACGTCTAATAAAGTTGATTTTTTATTTGTATTTAAATCTATCATTTGTTGTTTTGAATATGGTTGATATTTTAAATTTTCAAATGCAATATATAGTTCGCTATCTTTCACATTACCTATTTCTATTTCAAATTCATTTTTATTTGTGTTTTTTATACTTATATTGTTTGTATCTGAGAAAATTTTATTTTTGTCAATTATTTCATATTCTATTTCTCTAATATTATTAGAATAATTATAGCCAAAATGTTTAATGTTGTTAGTATTTTTATTTTCTTCTATTACTGTAGTTTTTAGTAAACTACTCTCTTTTTCTAATTCTGTTAAATTATTATATTCTTCTTCAGTTATATAGCTATTATAAAGCACTCCAAATGGTAAATGATAGTTATTTTTATAAATTTTAGATTCTCCTTCATATTCTCTCATTTCCGAATAACCATAAGGCACAACTCCATCATCATAATTAATTAAATATTTTACTCCTAGAAGAGTTGTTATTTTAGTTCTATAGTCAAACTCTTTACAACCTGTAATAATATACCAATCAGCATTGTTTAAATCTTGATTACGTTCAGAAAAATTACTTGGTATGATTGAATTAAAGTGTCCTATTGAATTAAAATGATCTAAAATAGATACATTTTCAAAATCGTATGGATATTTACTTATTTTATAAAAATCTGTATCTTTCTCCTTAATATAATCTATTGCATTTTTGAAATCTGGTATTGAATTTTTGCTTGTTGCTATTAAACTATTTATTTGGTTTGAACTAGCAAATTCAGAAACGTAATTACTTCCCTCAATATCATATAAATATTTAATAGAACTTCCTATTCCTATAATAATTAATACAAATAATGCTAATTTATATAAATTTATTTTTTTAAATTTATTTTGTATAAATTCTTTAGAGCATATCAAAATTATCCACATAAATAAAAATAATATTTGAATTGTTGTATAAATACTCAATCTAATCTGTAAAATAATGTTTATTCCTAAATAAAAAAGAAACGTTCCAATAATTATTAGTAAGTCTTTTTTATTTAACTTATAATCACTATTTAAAATAGTCGTTGTCATAAATGCGAATATGAAAGAAAAAATAAATGACCATCTATTTTTTGGAAAGTTAAATCCCATAAACATAGAGCTAATTCTTGGAATTAATAGTGATATAAATAATATTATTAATAACATAAACAATGGGAAATTGTCTTTTCTCTTCCTCATTATAAATAATGGAACAGTTATAAATATTATTGATTGTGTTCCTAAAATCGTCCAATAACCTGAACTACCTAATGTTAAAAAACTGCTTATAATTTTACGATAATAGCTTATTGGATATAATGAAAAAACAGCTCCACTTGCTCTCTCAGAATCAAAATATGATACTATAGTAGGTAATAATATAATTCCACAAATCATTATTCCTATTAAGCTATATAATAGTGTCTTTAATAAAACTTTTATTATCTTTTTGAATCCTTCTTTTTTATAGGTGTTTATTGCTAATAGTATTCCATAAATAGCAATAACTACAGAAATTGGATATGCAAAATAAAAATTAACAAAAAAAGTTAAAGCAATTATTAAAGTATAGTATATACATTTATTTTCTTTTATTATTTTTTCTATACCTATCATTACAAGTGGGAAAAGTATTATTGCATTAATAAAATATGGATGACGTAATCCTTTTAGTGCAAATGCTGAAAATGTATATATTAGTGCTCCTAGCAAAGATGATGTATTACTCATTTTTCTATATTTAGCATAACATAAAAATGTAATACCAACACAATATAATCTCAATATAACAAGTATACTATACATTGTTGCTACATCTTTTGTGCGAACCAATACAGATAAATAAGAAAATAAATCCCCTGTTATATAATAAGCCCAATTACTAAATAAATCCATACCTGCACCTATATACCATGTGAAAGTTGATAAATTTCCTGTTTTTATAAAATTTATCAATAACTCTCTTAAATATCTTAAATTAACTAGGTGCATTCTTAATCCATCAGTAACCCATATAAAAGTTTTCCCATACTGTCTGTAAGTTATTATTAAAAATACTGCTATAATTCCAAACAGTAATGTATATTTAAAAAAAATATTTTTTGTTATTTTTAATATCTTATCTTTAATTTTATCCATAAATATTTTTTCCTCCATAACTTAAATATTTTTATTAATATGAAATGATTATATTCTGTAAATAATAGTATGTCAACATTTAAAAAATGCGTCTTAGCATTTTTTAAATAATAATTTGCCTAACGCATTTGCTTTGCATAATTATTTAATTGTACTATTGTATCGTTCAATTGCTTCATCTATATCTGTATCACATACTATCTTTCCATTTTTCATCACAATTCCACGTTTGCAAAATTCTTTGGCTACTCCTGTTGCATGTGTTACAAATAATAATGTTACATTATCTTTGTTTATGATTTCATTTATTTTTTTAGTACATTTTCTTTTAAATTCTTCGTCACCAACACTTAATGCTTCATCAACAATTAAAATTTCTGGTTCTATGTTTACATTAACAGAAAAACCAAGTCTTGCTTTCATACCACTTGAATATGTTCTAACAGGTTGATCTATATATTCTTCTAATTCGGCAAATTTAACTATTTGTGGTTCCAATTTTTTTATTTCGCTCTCTTTTAACCCTAATATTCTTCCTTTTAAATAAATATTTTCTCTACCTGTAAATTCTGGATCAAATCCTGAAGTTAACTCTAGCAATGCACTTACTCTACCATTTACGTTAATTTCGCCAGAGGTTGGAAAGGTAACTCCTGTAATCATTTTAAGTATTGTTGATTTTCCTGCTCCATTCTTTCCAAATATTGCAACAGCTTCTCCTCTTTCTACGCTAAATGATACTTTATTTACTGCTTTTTTTTCTTTATATGGTATTTTTTTAAAAAATATTGCTAGTAATCTTTTTTTATCATTTTTATATAATTTATATATCTTACTTACCTTTTTAAATTCTATTACATTTTCGCTCATCTGTTTATTCCTTTCATCATTTAAATTACAATACGTCTGCAATATCTTTTCTTAATTTCTTGTATGACCATAATGCTAATAAAAAAAGTATAACTGTAATTATGCAAAAGTATAATAATCTTTTTGGTTGTTCCCAAAACCAAACTTTATTTATAAAACAATTCCTATATCCATTTATTAAAAATGTTATTGGATTTAAATTCAAAAATTTCTTAAGCCATGGAATAGATATTGTATTTGGATTCCAAATTATTCCCGATAACCAGAAAACAGCTTTTATAAAAGATTTTATAAAATTCACAAAATCTTTACTCATAGCTCCAATAAATGATGAAAACAATGCCCACAATGTAAAAAATATGAATGTCAATATCAAATAAAATGGAAGCTGCAGCATATATATGTCTGGAGTAAATCCGAATAAGCAAAAAATTATCATGACAATTCCTAACAATATGATATTAATTATCATGTTAGATATACTTATAAACGTAGGTATTGTTGATACAGGGAATTTCATCTTAGTAACTAAATAACTATATTTTCTAATACAGTTCGTACCACCTGTTATCATATCTCCCATATAAAACCATGGAACAATACTTGCAATAAGCCACAAAAAGAATGGATATCCACTTACGTTTTTTCCTGCTCTTAATCCTATTTCAAAAGTAAACCAATAAACAAAGATTGTAACTACTGGTTTTATAACTGCCCATGCCCATCCGAAGAAGAGCCCCTCTATACGTTTTTACTAAATCTGCTTTTGCAAGTTTAAAAATCTGTTTTCTATATTTTATATGATCTTGTACTATTTCTTTTAATGTTCCCACAATATTTCTCCTTTATTTTTTACTATTTATTTCTGGTATTTGATCTATTCCATTTATAGGTTCTTGCAATTTTAAGTCTTCCTTTATCTTTGTAGTTGATATACCTTCTGTCCTATCTAAATATATCAATTCACAGTAATCTTTTAGATATTCAAATTTATCACTTCCTGCCCAATCTCCACCCATTACAGTTATATCAACCTTATATTCTTTAACATCATCTATTTTTTGTTCCCAATTATTTTCTGGTATAACTAAATCTACATACCTTATAGCTTCAAGCATTTTTTTTCTAGTTTCATAATTATGATATGCTTTTTTTCCTTTTATCTCATTAAATTCATCAGTAGATAAAGCTACAATAAGATAATCTCCAAGTTCTTTTGCTCTTTTTAGTAATCTTATATGTCCATAATGTAATAAATCAAATGTTCCATAAGTTAGTACTCTTTTCATAATAAATTCCTTTCTGCATATAGTTATAATAACTCTATTATTTTAATAATTTCTCTAAGCTTTACTTTCATTTATTTCTTTATTAATTATTTTAAATTTCCTACTCATTATAAAATCAAATGGATACGAGAATATTTTAAATGAAAGAATTGTTGCGACTATTATTGCGCTTATTCCTAAACAAATTAATTCTAACCTTGTGTCTATTTTTGCATATAACTCTGTGTTCTTTAATAACAAACATATTATACTATGTAAGCAATAAACTTGCAATGTTCTTGTTCCAAATTTAGAAATTATAGGCAATTTCTTTTTTGGAACGATCAATAATATAGATAAAGAAGTAATTGTAGCAAGTACATACCAAAATGTTCTATAAAGTATTCCCATTTTGCCTAATTTCATATTTGAATATGATGTTTGCGCCAGCAATAAATTTCTTGGCATTTTTATTGGTTTTCCTATAATATATGGTATACTTATTGCTAATAATATTAAAAATATAATTGCCAAAATTATATTTCTTCTATTTTTTATTTTATTTAACATTTCTTCACTCATGAAATATCCCATTACAAAAAATGGTAGCATTACAAATGTTCTTGATAAACTTGCTATTGTATTTGCATTATTGTCAAACCCAATTATTAATCCTATAATAAAAGCCAATATACATGCAGATATAGGTTTCATTTTATGAATTATAGGTACTAATAAATTATAAATAATAATTGATTGTATATACCAAAGAGTATATGCTGGTTTTACTATAGTAAATTTTGCTTTTGTAATTATAAGTTCTATACTTTGCATTATTAAATATAGTACAATATAATTTAATATTTTATTTCTATTTTTAGTCACAATATTTTTTGAAAAAAAGCCTGTAATAAAAATAAATAATGGCATGTGAAATATAAAAATAAAAGAATATGTATAGTTAACCATATTATATTTTCTAAAGCTACTTATAAAATGTCCAAGAACTACTAAAACTATTAATAAAAACTTTGTATTATCTAGCCAATAATTTCTCTCTTTTTTAGTCAACGTAGTATCACAATTAGCTTTAGTTCTATCTGTTTTTTTATCTTTCATTTAATATAACCTTTCCTACAACTCTTCTGCTGGCATTTCCGTCATCCAAATAATTATATTTCTCATTAAATTTCTTATATTTTTCGTTACATGCAAAATTATTACTCACATCTTTTACTTCTTTAATTAATGCTTCCTTTGTTTTTACAATATTTCCTGGCAATTCATTTAAATCTATGTAAAATCCTCTCATATCATCTTTGTATTTGTCTAAGTCATACATATAGTAAATAATTGGTCTTTTTAAATTTGCATAATCAAAAAATACACTTGAATAGTCTGTTATTAATATATCCGAAATTATATATAATTCATTTACATCGTCTATATTAGAAACATCATATATAAAACCTTCATATCTTTTAAAGTCAAAAGTATTTGCTACTAAATAATGAGCTCTGAATAATATTATATAATCTTGTCCTAATTCTTTTTGTAAATTATCAAAATCTATTTCTGTTTTGTATGTATACCCAATTCCTGAAGTATGCTGATTGTCCCTCCAAGTTGGAGCATATAATATTATTTTTTTATTTACATTGCTTATTCCTAATTTCTCTTTTATTAGCTTTACATCATCACTAGTATAATTAATTAAAAAATCATTTCTAGGATATCCTTCTTCTACTACACAGTTTTCTTTTTTTACTTCTTTTAGATTCCAAGCTGAAATAAATTTTTCTGTTGCAAATTTTGAAGGTGATAATAAAAATCTAAATTTTTTTGCATCTGTTTTATATTTATATCTTATTTCTTTTTTGGTATTCAATATATTATCAGAATTTTCTATATCATATCCCAATCTTTTTAATGGTGTTCCATGCCAACATTGTAAAAATATTTGATTTTTCTTTGGATATTGATGGTCTGCTGCTCTATAATTAAAAATCCAGTATTTTGCTTTTGACAAATACTTTTCATATTCTCTTGTGCCTTGCTTTATAACCTTGGTATTTTTATTTTCTTCTAAATATTTATATTTTTCTGGTTCCTTAAATGCCCAAACGAATTTATATTCACTATATTTTTCGTTATCTTTCATATATTTATATATTGCTTTAGGGCTATCTGTATAAGATTTTCCATTAAATGAACTAAATAAAATTATTTTATCATCTACTTTTTGTCCTAATCCTCTGATTTTAAATCTTATAAATCTAAATATATATAATAATTTTCTTGATATTTTCCTAAATATTAAGTTATTTTTTGCTATATTCGTTAACCATATTTTTATTTTTCTCATTATTTACATCCTTATTTACGAATTTTAATACGAAATCTATTAATCTTTCCGTATTATTGCAAGAACAATTTTCTACATATTTTTTTCTAAACGTTTCCAATTCTTTGTAGTCGTACTGATTATTTTCTATTGATTCAATTATTTCATTTATATTTGTGCTAGTAGAATTATTCATTTCTTTTAACAAATCTACATTCAATCCTCTTGCTTCTTTATATTCATTTATATCATATACATAAAAATATAATGGTTTATTTAATACACTAGCTTCAAATGCAACAGCTGAATAATCAGTTATAATATAATCTGCTATTTTTAATAAATCAAAAGTATTATATTTTTTATCTACTTTGTATTCATTTATTTCGTTACTTTTATCTAATGGATGTAGTTTTATTATTAAATTGTATTTTTCAAAATTTATATTTGATGCTATTTTATTAATAATATCGCTACAATCACAACTTTTTCTATAAGTCGGAATATATAAAATAGTTTTTTTATTTTTAAATTGTGTATATTCATTATAAAATTCCTCTAGCTTTTCTTTCCCTAATTCTTTGCTTAAGATGTAATCTAATCTTGGTAATCCATTTATGAAAATTTTATCTATATCAACATCAAAAGCTTCTGCATAAAATTTTGCTGTTGTACTACTTGGGGCCATTACGTGAGAATAATTTTTGTGCATATTCATAATTTTTGCAATTTCTTTTCCTCTTCCCTCTTTTTTGTTTAAAGATTGATAGCCAAATTTTTTAATTGCTCCTGAAGCATGCCAAATTTGAATTATCTCTAAGTTCTTTTTATGTTTCAATATACTAATTGGTATTTGATATCCATCTAATATACAAACCTTTGCAGTAGCTATATGATACATACATTTCAATATATAAAAACTATAATTTATTCTATCTATAAACCCCTTTTTTAATACTTTGCATAAAACTTTAACTTCCACGTTTTCAGCTCTTTTTGATATTTCATTTTGTATTAATAAAAAATCTATACTTGGTTTATTAGATTGTCTACTTAGCATTACAACTTTATTTTTAGTAGGACACATTTTGATAAAAAAATATATTATATTAAGTAGCCACTTTCCAATATAAATAATCATTCTTAAAATTTTAGTACGCAATTTTTTCATATCTCAAATCCTTACATAAATATACAATTATTTTAACATTAATATTTTTTTTATGCAACATTAATTAAATCTTTTTCTATTATCAGATACATTATTAAATTACGTTAATTATAATTTATTAAAGTTCTTAAAAAAATTCCAATTACTAAAAAACAGATTGACAATTTATGTCACTTACAATATAATCATTTTGTTTCATATTACATGATGAAAAATAGTATTTATAAATTTTAGGAGGCAAAATAGGTTGAAAAAGCTCATTAAATGTTTAATATTCTTAATTATTTTTTGTATATTATGGCAAATTATTTTTAATCTACTATGGATAAAAAAAGAACATTTTGCATATACAGCATATACTGAACCCAAAAACTCTTTAGATATTATCTATACGGGAGCTAGTAATTTTTACATGCACTTTAATACTGTATTAGCCTATGATTTATATGGATTTACAACTGGAAGTTTTAGTGCAGGGGCACAACCATTTCCAATAATAAAATACATTTTGGAAGAAACAAAAAAATACCAGGAACCTTCACTATATATTATTGATATAAGTAGAGTATCATTCGATTTTAAAGAAGAATTTACGGATGCAGTTATTAGACGAAGTACAGATAATTTAAAATTTTCTAAAAATAGAATAGATGCTATTAATGATTTATTAAGTTATACAGATACTGATAAAAGCGATTATATTAATTATTACTTTAGTTTTTTTGTTTATCATAACCGTTGGAAAGACATAACTAGCATGGATTTTTTAGGAAATCCAGATCAATATAAAGGCTATATTTTTGGTGATACTCAAGCTAAAATTGCTTCCAAAAAGCCAGATGACTGGACAATAGATGCTCTTGAATTACCAGAAGAAAATGAAGCTGCATTATTGGATTTACTTGATTATATTAAATCCAATGATATAAACGTTTTATTTGTAATTCCTACAAAGAAATATGATGCAACTAGTATAGGTAGATTAAAAGATGCAATTTCAATTGTAGAAGATGAAGGATTCAATATTATCAATTTTAATACTTTAGATGATTTTAAAATAGATTTTTCTAAAGAACTATATAATAATACTCATTTAAATGTATATGGCGCAACTAAATATACTTTATATTTATCTAAATATCTAAATGAACATTATGATTTACCAAACCATAAAGGCGATCCAAATTATAGCACTTGGGATAGCGAGTATAAAAGATTTAAGGAATCTTTTAAAGAAAAAACGAAAAAAGATTTTGAAAATTTATTAACCGATTATTTAAATCCAGATTGACAATTTATGTCATTTAAAATATAATCAAGCTGTTTTATAGATTATTATAATATATTTTACTATTTAATAATATAAATTTTGGAGTGATAAAATGAAAGAATTAGAATATCCATTTGATGTTAATTATTTAATAAAAAATAAGAAAAAAATAAAAAAACAATTATTATTAAATCCAAATTTACTTGAAAAAAATATAGCTATTTTAGGTGGTTCTACAACTAGCGAAATTAAAAATATGTTAGAAATATTTTTATTAAACAATGGAATAAAACCTAATTTTTATGAATCTGAATATAACAAGTTTTATGAAGATGCTATGTTTGGAAATGAAGAATTAGATAATTTTAATCCTGATATAATTTACATTCACACTACTAATAGAAATATTATTCAATTTCCTACAATGTATGATGATGAAAAAACAATAAATGATATGCTTCGGTAGTGAATATGAAAAATTCAAAAAAATGTGGGATAAATTATTTTCTAAATTTAATAGTACAATTATTCAAAATAATTTTGAATATCCATATTATAGATTGCTAGGTAATAAGGATGCAAGTGATATTCATGGAAAAATAAATTTTATTACGAGATTAAATCAAAAGTTTTATGATTATGCAAACAGTAACAAAAACTTTTTTATAAATGATATTAATTATGTATCATCATGCTATGGATTAGATAAATGGGCTAACCAATTTTATTGGCATATGTATAAATACGCTATGGAAGTACCAGCAATACCATATTTATCATTTAATATAGCTAATATTATAAAATCTATATATGGAAAAAATAAAAAAGCTTTTGTTTTAGATTTAGATAATACTTTATGGGGTGGAATAGTTGGAGATGATGGAGTAGAT
>CANRFS010000028.1 GCA_947629965.1 uncultured Clostridia bacterium | reverse complement strand
AGTTAAACGAAAAACGGAGTAATCTAGAAAAAGTTATCTAAAGATTCTTTATCTGTATATTTTTCAGTGTGCTAAAAAAATATATAAATTTTGTATTAAATATTGCAAAATAGAAAATAATATATTATAATACAAAACGTGCTAAATAAAAGCACATAAAAAAGTTAATAATTTTCTGGTGATAATTACGACAAGGAACCACCTGTTCCCATTCCGAACACAGAAGTTAAGCTTGTCAGTGCCAAAAATACTTGCGGGTTACCCTGCTGGAAAGATAGGTCATCGCCAGATTTAAATATTCCCCAATAGCTCAGTTGGTAGAGCGCTCGGCTGTTAACCGATAGGTCGTTGGTTCGAGTCCAACTTGGGGAGCCAAAAGAATAGCAGATTTGTGATTGCACTTATCTGTTATTTTTTTATATACTGCTTTGTTCAAACTGTCATAAAGAGATACATTATAAAATGGGATATAAGTAATAAAAAATGATAGAGTAATAAATATAGGAGTATCTATGAGAAATTTAAAAGAGAGTTTAAAAAATAGAACAATAGACTATGAAAAATTAATTAAATACGGATTTATCAAGGATAACAACGTATATACATACAAGACACCTATATATCATAATCAATTTAAAGTAAATATATTTTTTTCAGAAGAAAAGCAATATTCAAAATTAATAGATATAGAAAACAATGAAGAATATGCCCTTGTAGATATTGAGGATTCAGCAGGAGAATTTATAGGCAAATTAAAAGAAGAATATGAACGTATAATAGAAGATGTAATAACTAATTGCACAAATAAAGAGATCTTTAAAAGCAGTCAAGCAATAAATATTATTAATTATATAAAGAAAAAATATGATGATGAATTAGAATTTTTATGGGAGAAATTTGATGATAATGCCATTTGGAGAAATAAGCAAAATAATAAATGGTATGCTTTACTATTAACAGTATCAAAAAACAAATTAGGCATTGAATCAGGTGATATTATTGAGATTATTGATTTAAGATATCAAAAAGAGAAAATAGAAGAAATAATAGATAATAAAAATATATTTCCAGGCTATCATATGAATAAGAAAAGTTGGATAACGATAAAACTTGATAACTCAGTAGATACAAAACAAATATATAAATTAATTGATAACAGTTATAAAATTTCAATTGGTAATAAATGTGGTCTTACAGGGGACAATTTATCTCAAAAAGTATATGATTATTTAACTACAATACCAAAGGGAAAAGTTGTAACATATAAGCAAGTTGCAGAGTATTTAGGAAACAAAGGCCTTGCAAGGGCTGTCGGAAATATACTTCACAAAAATCCAGATGGAGATAAATATCCTTGTTATAAAGTTTTAAATTCTAAAGGTGAGCTTGCTGAAAGCTTTGTATTTGGAGGAAAGAGCATACAAAGAAAGAGACTAGAAAATGAAGGAATTAAGGTAATAAATAATATGGTAGACCTTAAGTTATATCAATGGAGAGAGTAGTAAATAGATATTATAAAAATTGCAAAAACATATCTTTATAAATTATTAAATGTGTGTTAATATATTAACGATGGAGTGGTATCGAAGTGGTCATAACGAAGCTGTCTCGAAAACAGTTAGCCATTGAAACGTGGCACGTGGGTTCGAATCCCACCCACTCCGCCATATATAAAAAAACCAAGGTTGATTTTTTTTTTGCTAAAATGAAACTTTTTATAAATTTTTATGGTATTATTTATAACAGGTGATATTTATGGAATATATAGATAAAAACAGATATTTAGAAAGAATGGTAGAAAAATATTCAGATATGATATACAGGCTAGCTCTAGTAAGAACTAAATCGAAAGAAAATAGTGAAGATGTTTATCAAGAGGTATTTTTAAGACTTGCTAAAAAACTACCAGAATTTGAAAATGAAGAACATGAAAAAGCTTGGCTAATACGAGTTACAATTAATTGCAGTAAAAATTTATTAAATTCTAAATATTTAAAATATAAATCTGAAATGAAAGAAAATATCACATTTGAAACAAAAGAAAGACATGACATTTATTATGCAGTACAAGAATTGCCTTTAAAATATAGAACTATTATCCATTTATATTACTATGAAAACTATAAAATAAATGAAATAAGTAAAATATTAAAAACAAATGAAAATACAATAAAAACTAGACTTGCACGTGCAAGGGAAAAATTAAAAGAAAAAATTGAAGGAGGTATAGAATAATGAAAAAGAAAGAATATGTTGATGCTGTAAATGAAATAAAAGTGGATAGAGATTTAAAAGAAAGAACTATAAATAAAATTACTCAAAATAAAAAACATAAAAATATATATTCTATATTAGCATCTTCAATAATTGTTTTTGTTATAGGAATATCTATAGCAATACCTATGATTAATAACAAAAATAAAGTTACACCAATAGAAATTGTAGAGCAAAATAATGGGTTACCTAAACTAGAAAATTTTGAAAATTTATATAATATAATGAAAAATCAAAATTCTGAACTATATGAAACAAATAAAGATATTGCTTTTACAGATTCAGTAACAAGCTCAGCGACATCAGAATCAACTTTAGAAAAAAGTGAAGCAGATTATTCAACGACAAATACGCAAGTAGAGGGAGTAGATGAAGCAGATATAGTAAAAACAGACGGACGTTATATTTATTATATAAGTTCTAAAAAAGTAGTAATAGTAAATGCAGAAAACAGTTCAGATTTAAAAATACTTTCTGAGATTTCATATAGCAAAGAAGAAAAATTAAATCCAAGAGAATTATATATATATAATAATAAATTAATTGTTATTGGACAAAAAGAAAATAACTATTATGATGACTTAATGATGGTAGATAGTATATATCCTATTCAAAATGATAGTCGTACTACTGCAAAAGTATATAATATAGAAGATAAAACAAATCCAAAATTAGATAGAGAAGTAGAAATAGAAGGTTCTTATTTATCTTCAAGAATGATAGGTGACAACATATATTTTATAGCTAATAAATATATATACACATATTTATTTAAAGATGATATAGCAGAATTAGATGAAGAAATGTTTAAACCTAAGTATATAGATACAGCCATAGGAAATGAAGAAAAATGTTTACAATACAATGATATTTGTTATTTTCCAGAAAGTGAAGATACATCATATTTAAATATTGCAGGTTTCAATGTTAATAATAATGAAAAAGCAAATATAGATACTTATTTAGGAGCAGGAAGTGACATATATTCATCACAAAATAATTTATATATAACAAGAGTAAAATATGAATATGAAGATGAAAGAGTATATGGATATTATAATAATTATGATGTCAATACTTATATATACAAATTTAAATTAGAAAATTCAAAAGCAATATATGAAAAAGCAGGTAGTGTTCCTGGAAGAGTATTAAATCAGTTTTCAATGGATGAAAAAAACGGATATTTTAGGATTGCAACAACAGATTCACAAAACTGGAATTCAAAAACAAATACAAATAATTTATATGTGTTAAACGAAAATCTAGAAACAATAGGAAAGATAGAAAATTTAGCAAAAGGTGAAAAAATATATTCAGTAAGATTTATAGGGAATAGAGCATATATGGTAACATTTGTTGAGACAGATCCATTATTTGTAATTGATTTATCAAACCCTAATAATCCTATTGTTCTTGGTGAATTAAAAATACCAGGTTATAGTAAATACTTGCATCCTTATGACGAAAATCATATAATTGGTTTTGGAGAAAACACTAAGACTAATCAGTATGGTGGAGTTGTTACAGATGGTATGAAAATGGCATTATTTGATGTAACCAATCCAAACAGTCCGAAAGAACTTTATTCAGTTGATATTGGAGAAAAAGGAACATATTCTGAAATATTAAATAATCACAAAGCATTGTTATTTTCAAAAGAAAAGAATATAATTGCATTTCCAATTTCAATATCTGAAGAAGAGGAAAATTACAGAACAAAACTAAAATTTCAAGGTGCAATAGTATATGGATTAGATTTAGATAATGGATTTAAATTAAAGGGAAAAATAGCACATATGCAAATTACAGATGGATATAGAGATTATGACTATACAAAAGCAGTAGAAAGAATAATTTATATAAATGATTCATTGTTTACATTATCAGAAGGATTAATAAAGTCAACGGATATGAATACAATGCAAGAGAGTGGATCTTTAGAAATAAAATTAGAAGATAATGAATAAAATTGCATAAAAGACTTTAAAATTGCTAAAAATTATGATAATATATAAACATAATAGCATTTGCTATTAAATAATTTTAAGGAGCTTTTTTAGTATGTTAACCAAGAAAAAATTACGGGAATCCAAGACAAAAAAAGGTGCTTCATCATTTTGCAAGAAATATTTAACTTGCAAAAGGGAAGAAAAGAAACAAAACAGGTGTAATTCAAGGCAATGCCCAGGTTATAAAGATAAGAAGAAATAATCCTTAATAAAAGGGACGAGAGTAATTTCGTCCCTTAATCATTTTTAAAAAAGATAAAAAGAAAAAACAGGAAATTTATCAAAAAATGTCCTGCTTTTTAAAACATAACTTTAAATAATTATAACATTAAATTGAGTAAATATCAAATAGTAAAAGAGTATAAATTAATGTAAAAAACATAGCATATATAAGATTAATGTACTTAGAATAGTAAAATAAATTTTATTTAAAAAATTAATAAAATTGCATAAAAATATATGACTGTGGTAATATAAATATAACATAAGAATAAGTTAATAAATTTCCCTGCATAGTGCGTAATGACAGAATTTTTAGAACCAACAAAGAGGAGTAAGGGAGCTGAATCTCGTAAATATGGCGTGCAAGCTTACACTTTAACTAGTAGTAAGAAGCCCATGAATATTTAGGTAGGCACCCACCTGTGTAAGAACAGGTCCTTAAAAATTCTTTTAAGTACGGCTAAGGCGGGGCTTTTATTTTTTTCCTTTTTTCTTTTTTTTCTTTTTTTGGACGGACTAGATTTAGTCTTTTTTTATGGAAAATAGAGTAATTAAATTACGTAAATTTAAAAATAGACATATTATCTTTATTTATTGCAATTAAAACGATAAAAATTTATAATAAACGAGAAAATACAACAAAAAAACTAAAGAAAAGGAGGAAAATTATGTTTAAATTTAGAAAAATTTATATAATTTTAGGTATTTTTATTTTATTAATCTTAGGAGCAGTAACTATTTCAAATGCAGAAGAACCAGCAAGAGCAGACATGAGCAATATAGAATTTGAGTGGACAGGGTATGACGAAAGTAGTCATGCAGGTTTAGCCTTAAAAGTAAAAAATGTAGATTATGTAGAAGGCAACTATTACTATGCATATGTTTCTCATAATCAAAACGAACAATTAAATATACAAGATGTTGACGATATTACTGAAGCTTGGTGTTCATTAGGTAAAAATAGTAATGAAATTTATAATCTAGATAGTATAGTTGAAACGAAAGGGGATATATATGTTTGGATTTGCGAATTTGATGCTGACAGTACGCCCAAAATGGTAGTAAGTGCCAAAAAAGTAGAAAGATTAGAACAGTTACCACTTGGAGAAAGGTTTATTGCAACATTTGCAGATGATAATACATATATACATTGTTTAGAAGTTTATACAGAGAGAAAAGTAAATGTAAAAATAGGTGTGATTTCAGATAAAAGTATATTAGAAGCTATTAAAAATAATCAAAATAATGGATATCAAAAACTATTAGATTATGCAAAATCAGCGAAATCTATATACAATGGAACTTTACCACACATGAATAGTAAATCTATAATTAATTCTCTAAATATAGTAGATGGGGAATTCTATTACGCTTACTTTGAGTTAGAAAATGAAGATGGTAAATATTATCCTGTTGAAGATGTTGCACTTTATCAAGGATATGTATATGGTGGAAGTAAGGAGCTATTAGATGAAATATCTTGGAATGGATTAGATAAGGAAGAGCAGGCTAATGCTCCAGAAAGTGGTGAAAAAGAAAAAGACAACACTACTTCAACAAATAAATTACCATATACAGGAGCGCAAAGTGTTATTATAGCAGGCATTGCATTAATTATAAGCATAGTATTAATCACAGTAAAATTAAAAAAATACAAAGGAATTTAGGGGGAAAATACAAATGAAAAGAAGTATACAATTAATAATATTAATTACTATAATAACTATATTTTTTATATTAGCATACCTAGGTTGGCATATACTTAATTCAGCTTCTAAAACTACTGTAAGTAGTGAAATAGACACAAAAAAAACATATTCTTACAATAATGTGAATTTTACATATGGAAATGAGTGGCAAGAAGGATATTATATGCTAGGCGATCAAAAAGTAAAGGCTATATCAAACAAAGATGAAAGTATATCAATATTTGCTTTTGGAAAAGATAAATTAGATGATGGAATATATGATTATTCTAACAGCAATGGCAGAGAAAAATTTTATAATGATACAATAGACTATTATGAAAATTATTATTCATCTTATGGAATGTCAATAGAAAGACAAAGCAAAGGGTTTAAAGAATTGAAGGATAATGCATATTATTGCTTTTGGGAAACAGGTGCAAATTATTATACTAGAACATATATGATATTGGATTTAGAAGAAAATACAGGTATTATAATTTTCGTAATATCAAATAATTCTTTAACAAAAGCAGAAGAAAATAGTGTAATTGAAATTTTAAAAACTGTTGATAATTTAGATGACAATTCATATGCTAATATAACAACACCAGCAACTCAAAGTGATGAAGAAACACGACAAAAGAAAATATTTGTAAAAACTGGACTAGATATAGCAGTTTCAACTGCTAAGGGTGAAAATGACGAAATAACAGATAGTGACAGCTTAAAAAATTATATAGATGCAGCTTTTAGTGCTGTTGAATTAAAAGAAAAATATACTATTTCAGGCAATGAAGTTTTTGGATGGACAGTAGTTGTAGAAAATGTTGGAACATGGGAAATAACTCCATTAGGACTTATAATAGAAGTTAGATAAAAGTAAAAAAGGAGAATAAGAGTGACAAAGGAAAAATTTGATAAGAAAATTAAATGGACTAAAATATTTGGTATAGTATTAGGAGTATTATATACTTTATCTATATAATGGTAAAAATGTTAAATCAATTTTTTATTATTATTGTGGAAAAGAAAGGAGTTAAAAATGGAGGAAAAAAGGTTAGAAAGAAAAGTTGTAACAACAGGAAAAATAACAGGAGAGTTAATAGGAGGATTTATATTATATGGATTTCTTTTTGGATTATTATATAGCTTGATATTTGCAATATTATCTGAATATAGTAAATCTATATTACTTAATTCTGTATTGTCAATAATATTGCAAGGCATCACAGCATATATAGTTTGGAAATTTAGTACAAAATCTGCATTTAAAAAAATGACAATTCATACTAATGAAGTTTCAAAAGTAATGAAGAATTTAATTATTTTTACAGTTGTTCTTTGTATTTTAACTGCAATTTATAATTATAAAAAAGTAAAAACTGAATTTGATAAAGAGATTAATTCTAGTATTGGGTTAGCAATGAGTGATAGATATGCATCATATTTATATGATGATGAAGAAATGGTAGAGTATAAAAATAAAAAGGAAAAGGCAATATCTGATGCTAAAGTTAAGTTGTACGGATCCTTAGCTCTACTAGAAATTGGATTGTTAGCTGTTTATCTTGGAGTTCTGCCATTAGAAAAGAAAAATATTTTAAAATATACAATAGATGAATAGATGTTATCTTTTGTATATTAGTAATGAAGTAATTAAAAATATAAAATTTTAGGTGAAATAATGAATAATATTATAAGAAAATATAAAGATGTAGATATGCAAATGCAAAGTTCTAGAAAACAAGTAAAAATACAATGTATATTTTTTATACTAATACTATGTATGATTATATGGGCTATATTATTATTTAATGTAAATGATAATCATATTGGTAAACCATCATTGTATCCATGTTTAATAGTTTGGTTGGTATTTTTTTGTTTCATTTTATATAACATTGATTGGACTATAAAAACTGGAAATGATACATTATTTATAAAAAGATGGATATTTAAGTATAATATTCCATATAGAGATTTGCTTGATATACAGAGTAAATGGTGGTGGGATAAAGATAATGTTAAACGTTATTTTTTAGAAATAAAATATAAAAAAGGAAAAATGATAAGATATCTTCAAATAGATTATTTTTTGAAAACACCTTTTTTAAAATTCGAATATATGAATAAAGATAACATAATAGAATTTATTAATATTTTTTTGAAAGGTGGAGAACCAATAGAAGGTGTAAAAGAGTCAAATGTTTTATTATCGGAATATAAGGATATTAGAACTAAACAAGAAGAAAAAGAAATTGATGATTTTTTAAATAAGAAAAATAAAAATGAACAAATAGTTATGTGGATCATTTTTTGTGCATTGATTTGCATGATGGTTGGATTTTTTATATGGATTTTTAATACAATGAATTAGTCAAGTAATAATCTACTTAAGAATTAAAAGTATAATATTGTATTGTCAATAAATTCAATTGGAATTAAGGAAGTAAAATTGCATTTACTTCCTTTTTGTGTTAAGATAATGTAAATAAAATAAGAGATAAGGTATAAAAATGAATATAAAAGAATCTTTAGAATACGCAGTTAAGTTATTAAAAGAAAATAAAATAAATGAGCCAATAATGAAGACAAGAATAATTTTAGCAAATGTTTTAGACAAAGATAAAGAATACATATTAATTCACAAAAACGAGGAATTAAATAGCAGTTTATTAAATGAATTTGAAAATAATATTCAAAAAATATGTAATGGAATTCCTGTGCAGTATGTAATAAATAAACAAGAATTTATGGGGTTAGAATTCTATGTAGATGAAAATGTATTAATTCCACAGCCAGATACAGAAATCTTGGTAGAAGAAGTAATTAATATATGCAAAAATCTTAATACACATAACAATTCGTATAAAGATGGAAGTAACGAGTATATTAAAATTCTAGATCTTTGTACTGGAAGCGGGGCAATTGGAATTTCTATTGCAAAAAATATAGAAAATTCTAAAATTACATTATCAGACATAAGCATAGAGGCATTAAATGTGGCAGAAAGAAATTACAAGAATATTGTAGAAACAAGGGCAAACAATAAAATTCAAATTATACAATCAGATTTATTTGAAAGCATAAATGGTAAATTCGATATAATAGTTTCAAATCCACCATACATAAAGTCTGATGTAATAAAAACTCTAGATAAAGAAGTTCAGAATGAACCTAAAATTGCATTAGATGGTGGAAAAGATGGACTAAAAATTTATAGAAGAATAATAGATGAAGTATATAAATACTTAAAACCTAATGGATATTTAGCGTTAGAAATAGGTTATGACCAAAAAGAAGATGTAATAAAACTAATAAAAAGTACAAAAAGATATATAGATATATATTCAAAAAAAGATTTAGCAGGAAAAGACAGAATTGTAATATGTAAAAATTGTCAAAAAAGCATTGAATAGTTTGGAAAAATATGGTATTATATTAAAGAGGTGATACCTAATGAAAAAGAAAAAAGATGATTTTTTAGAATATGCTTTAAAATCTGGAAGAGTAAAATCATTAGAAGAAGCATTCAAAGAATTTCCAGTCGAAGAAGAAGACCACAAGGGAAATGCGTATTACTATGTTAAAGAAGAATCAGAAGAATATAATAAATATTCAATAGGAGATATAGTTTTTGTAAGGAAATATAAATATCAAAATGGTAAAGAGGGAAAAGATCATCTATTTGTTATTATTGAAGAAAACAATTTATTAATTCCAATAGAATATTTATCGATGCTAATATCTTCAAATTTAGAAAAATTAAAATACAGTGTGAATGTATTATTAAAAAAAGATGAAATTAATAATTTAAATAAAGATAGCATTGTGAAAACAGATGTAATGTATAGAATACGCGAAAAAGATATTTTGTTTAAAGTAGGAAGAGTAGAATTAGAACAAATAATGGAATATAGAAATAGATTCAAGAAAAAGGAGAATTAAAATGTCATTTTCTTCGGAAGTAAGGGAAGAGTTATTAGAACTTAAAATGTGGGATAGTAATAGTAATTTACAGCAAGATGAGCAACTTGCAAGATTGCTCTTAAGAGAAGCGTTTATAAAAAAAGGTTTTATAAACGATCCTAATAAAGAGTATCACCTAGAAATTCTTTTCAAATCAAAAAAGAAGGAAGAGCAAGTAAAAGAAATAATTTCAAATTTTGGTATAGATATAAAAGAAACAAAAAAAGGTTCTAATTATATGTTATATCTAAAAGATGGAGAAGAAATTTCTTCATTTTTAGCTCTTATTGGAGCTACAAAAGCTGTACTTAAATTTGAAGAAATAAGAGTAATAAAAGATACTAGAAATAATGTAAATAGATTAGTAAACTGTGAAACTGCAAATTTAAATAAAACAATTAATGCAGCAGTAAAGCAAATAGAAGATATAAAAAAATTAAAGAAAAATAAAAAATTTGAAACTCTGCCAGATAACTTAAAAGAACTAGCAAATTTGAGGTTGCAAAATCCAGATTTAACATATGAAGAATTAGGCAAAAAGCTTTCAAAGCCAATAGGAAAATCGGGAGTAAGTCATAGATTAGAAAAAATATCTAAAATAGCAAATGAAAAATAAAAAAATCACGGCAAAAAAGGGGATTGTCCCCTTTTTTGCTAATGTAAAACATAAAATAGAGAGGATAAATATGAAAGAATTAGGAATATACGTACATATACCATTTTGCAAAAGAAAATGTCATTATTGTGATTTTTTATCATTTTCTGGTGCAACATATTTAATAGCAGATTATATAAAAGCATTAAAACAAGAAATAGATAAAACAGAAATTGATAACAAAGAATACATAGTAAAAACAATATATTTTGGTGGAGGAACGCCATCTTTTATTGATAGTAAATATATAGTGGGAATATTGCAGTTAATCAAAAAGAAATTTAATATTGTACAAAATGCAGAGATTACAATAGAGGCAAATCCAGGAACGATAGATGAACAGAAATTAAAAGATTATTTTAATGCAGGAATAAATAGAATAAGCTTTGGACTTCAAAGTACCAAAAGCGATTTACTTAAACTTGTAGGTAGAATTCATAGTTATTCTAAGTTTTTAGAAGGATATAATTTAGCAAGAGATATTGGATTTAAAAATATAAATGTAGATTTAATGATAGGCCTTCCTGTTCAGAGATTAAGTGATGTAGAAAAAGATTTAGAAAGAGTAATGGAATTAAAACCAGAACATATATCAGTTTATTCACTAATTGTAGAAGAAGGAACTAAAATAGAAGAAAAATTAAAAAATGATGAATTATATTTGCCATCTGAAGAAGAAGAAAGAAAAATGTATTGGACAGTAAAAAAAGAATTAGAGAATAACGGATATATTCATTATGAAATATCAAACTTTGCAAAACCAGGATATGAATCAAAACATAATGTGGCTTGCTGGAATCAGGAAGAATACATTGGATTTGGACTTGGAGCACACTCATATTTTAAAAATAAGAGATACTCTAATACTATTCGTTTCGATGAATACTTCGACTGGCCTGAAAATAGTAAAATACTACATGAAAAACAAGAAAAAGAAGATACAATGAATGAATATATGCTACTTGGTTTAAGAAAAATAGAAGGAGTAAAAATATCGGAATTTAAAAATAAATTCGCATGTAATCCTATTTATTTATATAGAGAAGCCCTTAATAAATTAGTAAAGAATGATTTAATTGAAATAGACGAAGATAATATAAAACTAACCAATAAAGGAGTAAACCTTGCAAATTTAGTATGGGAAGAATTTATATAAAAATTAAACAAAAGGGGAAAGCCCCTTTTGTTTAATTTTTTAGCAAACTGTATTGACAATTGCTAAAAATGGGTATAATATATTAGCAGTTGGCAAAAAAGACTGCTAAACGTGAGGTGAAAATATTGTTAGATGATAGAAAAAAACAAGTACTGCAAGCTGTAATTGAAGAGTATATAAGTACAGCGGAACCAGTAAGTAGTGGAACAATAGTAGAAAAATATAATTTAGGGTTTAGTAGTGCAACAATAAGAAATGATATGGCAGAGCTTGAACATGAAGGATATCTAGAAAAACCTCACACCTCAGCAGGTAGAATTCCTTCTGTCAAAGGATATAGATTCTATGTAGATGAACTTCTAAATGACGAAAATATTAGTTTAGAAGAAGTACAATATATAAAATCGCAGTTAGAAACAAAAGTAAACGAAATAGAAGATTTAACTAAAATTACGACAAATACTATTTCTGATATAACACATTACGCAACAGTTGCTATAGGGCCAAATTCAAGTAATAATTTAATAAAAGATATAAAATTTGTTCTTTTAGGTGAAAGAATGTTAATGGCAGTTATACTTACAGAAAATGGTGCTATCAAAGAAACAATAATTAAGTATGACGAAGATATAAATCAAAATCAAGTAGAAGGATTAAATTTTACGTTTAACAATAAGTTAAGAGGCAAGCCTTTAGAGAAAATAGATAAGCCTATGGAAGAATATATTTTATCAACTATGAGCGATCAGGTAAATGTTATAAAGCCAATAATTCAACAAATGAACAAGGCAATAGAAGAATCAGATAAAATATATTTAAAAGGTGCAAACAATGTATTTGACTTTCCTGAATTCAAAAAGATTGATACTGCTAGAAATTTTTTAAGTATACTAGATACTAAAGAAGAAATGCTAGAAGTTTTAAATTCAGGACTTGCAAAAGATATAAATGTGTATATCGGAGAAGAAAATGAAAAAGAAGAACTTAAAGATTTGAGTATAGTAACTTTTAAACATACAGTAGGTGGAAAAGATTTAGGAACTATTGGAATTATAGGCCCAAAAAGGATGGATTATTCAAAAGTAATTTCTATAATGAAATATATTAGTAAAAGATTAAATGGGGAAGGTTAGGAGGATAAAATGTCAGAAGAAAAAAAAGAAAATTTACAAGAAAAAGAAGAATTAGAACAAAATAAAACTGAGAATGGAGAGAAAAAAGAAAATAAAACAGATGA
>CANRFS010000027.1 GCA_947629965.1 uncultured Clostridia bacterium | reverse complement strand
TAGAAGAAATAATAGCAAATGCCAGATATGAGTATATAGCTAAAATAAAAAATAAGGTTATTTCAATAAGAACTAAAGATAATAGCTTATCGGATAAATTAGATAAAATATTTTTAAATAAATTTCTTGCATTTCCAATATTTATTATATTAATGTTTTTAGTCTATTATTTATCAGTTGGTGTAGTTGGAAGCTACACAGTAGATGCAGTTTCTAATACTATAGAAGAGATAGGGGAAGGAGTAAGGGCTTTTTTAACAAGGCTTGGAGCGTCAAACTGGTCTACCAGTTTAGTAGTTGATGGAATAATAGCTGGCACGGGAGCAGTACTTGGATTTGTACCACAACTAATTATCTTATTTTTCTGCATTTCTATATTAGAAACAACTGGATATATGTCAAGAGTTACATTTCTATTAGACAAATTATTTAAAAAATTTGGATTAAGTGGAGAGACGTTAGTTCCATTTATAGTTGGACTTCGGATGCAGTGTTCCAGGAATAATGTCAACAAGAATAATAAAGGATAGCAAAGAAAGAGATTTATCTATAATGCTCACACCTTTTATTCCATGTAGTGCAAAATTACCGATAATAGCAATGTTTACAGGATATTTTTTCGGAGATAGATCAGGGCTTGTATCTGCTTCACTTTACTTTTTTGCAATTGCAATAATATTAATATCTGCAATAGTAATAAAAAAATTATTTATGAAAAATAGTGGAACAGCATTTATATCAGAACTTCCAGAATATAAATTGCCAAGTGCTAAATATGTAATAAGAGATGTAACAGACAAAGTAAAAGAATTTATAAAAAGGGCTGGAACGATGATCTTGCTTTGTTCAATAATTATATGGTTTTTACTATCATTTTCTTGGAAATTAGAATATGGAGTAGAAATAAAAAACAGTATACTTGCAAGTATAGGAAATATGATTTCATGGATATTTTATCCTATACTTGGAACATTTAGTTGGGAAGCGGCAGTTTCAGCAATACAAGGATTAGTCGCAAAAGAACAAGTAATATCATCAATGAGCATAATAGCTGGCTTAAGCGAAGGAATACAAGAAAGTTCTATGATTTTTAAATCATCAGCATTTAGCTTTTTTACTCCTATAAGTGCATATTCATTTATGGTATTTAATTTATTTAGCGCGCCATGTTTTGGAGCAATAGGGGCAATGAGAAGGGAGTTCGGAAGTACTAAAAAAATGTTTAAAGCAATAGCATTTCAAACAACACTTGCGTGGATATTAGCGAGTTTAGTATTCAACATTGGAACATTTATACATAATTTATAAAATTTGAGCAAAAGGGGACAGCCCCCTTTTGCTCAAAGAATAAGGAGAGATTTTATGAACTTTGTAGATTTTGTTATTCTAATAATAGTATTAGGAACACTAGGCTTAATAGCATATTTTAACTTTATAAGAAAGGATAAAGATATGTGCTTAAAGTGTCCATATAAGAAAAAATAGAATTTTAGGGACAGTCTCCTAAATTCTATTTTTTTCATAATATATTTCAAGAGGTGAGATTATATGACGTATGAAGAAGTAGAAGAGATACTTCGGCTCAAAGAGAAATATTCCATATCCAAAACTTATGAACATAAGACAAAATTTAAAGTATGCTAATTTATTATATGATAATTATGCAGGAAGTGATGGAGAGCTTACTGCTGTTACACAATATATTTATGAACATATAGAACTAAACAGATATGAAAGTTTTAGCAAAATTTTACTTAGTATTGCTATTGAAGAAATGAAACATCTACAATTAATAGGAGAATTAATTAGAAGACTCGGAAAAAAAGCATATTTTATTGATAAAAAGCAGTGTGCATGGAATACAGAAAATATAAAATATCATTTCAACAATATATATGATATGCTTATGTATAATATCGAATCAGAGAAAAAAGCGATATTAGGATATAAAGAAGCTATTAAATATACTCAAAATAAAAGCATCAAAGACTTACTAGAAAGAATAATTTTAGATGAACAAACACATCTTGAAATATTTAATAGATTAAAATAAATTGTTGTTTGACAAATTTTAATCATAAATTGAAATTAAAAAAATATATTTTATTCAGCTTTTCGAACCATTTATCCTTAAAAACATGAAGAGATCTATACTCTTCATTTTAATTACAGCGAAGATTATTTATTATTAATTAATTTTTCAAAAGATATTAAAAAAGATTTCCATTCATCATAGTTTATAGGTTTTTTTATAGTAAATTCAAATAATATTTTTCTTTCGTTTGCATATTTTTTGTAATTATTTTTTGTTTTATTTAATAATTCATTACTTTTTTTTAACAAATCTAATCTCTTAGCATCAAAGTTAAAATCAGTCATTTAATTACATCTCCAATTCATATGAATAAATATATTAATATAACACATACTATGAAGCATATTAATATTACAATTAATTTTAATACATAAATATCGAAAAAACAATATATTTTTTGTAGTGATTTTAATCACTTCTTGCAAAAATATGTAAATGATATACTTTTACTGATAGTAAAATAAACAGTTAAATAAAAGGAGAGAACAAAGAATGGATGTTATAGAAAATAAAGATATATTAAAAGTAATTGGTAGTAGAATACAAAAAGCGAGAAAAGATAAAGGATATACACAAGATTATGTGGCAGAAGAAATTGACAAATCTGTTGATACTTATAGAGGTATTGAAAATGGAAGAAGTGTTGGAAGTTTAGAAAGTTTATTAAATATATGTAATATTTTAGGAATTACATTAGATTATATATTTGCCGATTTATTAGAAAAAAAGACTGAGATATTAGATAATAAATTATATGGCGATTTTCAAAATTTAAGTTTAGAACAAAAAGAATTAATTAATGTTATAGTAGAATACATGAAGAAGAAGAAATAAGAAAACAAATTGAATTTTCCTTTTTTTCCGTTATTCCGGTTTTTTTTCTGTTTTTTCTTTTTTTGGACGGACTAAATTTAGACTTTTTTAAAAAAAGTCTAAATTTAGTCCGTCCAAAAAAAGAAAAAAAGGGAAACGCAAAAGGAAAAAATCTATAATTAAATCCAATTGCCATATTTTTTGATATATATTTTTTTAGCAAATATTGCGAATATACAATATAATGCGGTAACTCCAAGTATAACACTTAAATAATTCAAAGTTATAGGAATTAGACCAATTGTTCTTCCAAGAAAAGTATAAGGTACTAATAATCCAATAATACTTAATAAGATAGAAGAGAAGTATACTTTTATATTTGCATTGCTTTGTGTAAATGGCATTTTAGCAGTTCTAATAATGTGCATACCTACAAGATTTGAAACTATACTATAACTAAACCATATTGTTTGGAATGCTGCAGCTTCTCTAAGTCCAAATATGAACCAAAGTGATGCGAATACTAGCATATCAAATGCAGAACTTAAAGGTCCCATAAATAGCATGAAGTTCTTTAAATCTTTTATATCAAGTTTTTTAGGTTCATTTAAATATTCTTTATCTACATTATCAAATGGCAGAGTCATTTGTCCAAAATCGTAAAGCAAGCTTTCTACTAGTAATTGTATAGGTGTTTCTGGCAAAAATGGAAGTAATACACTTGCGATAATAACAGACATAACTTCTCCAAAGTTAAAACTTACTGCCATTTTAATATACTTCATAAGATTTCCAAAAGTACGTCTTCCGTTCAGTTACACCATCTAACAATACATTTAAATCTTTTTCCAAAAGTATAATATCTGCAGTTTCCTTTGCAATATCAACAGCTGTATCTACAGATACACCAACGTCTGAATTTGTAAGAGATGGAGCATCGTTTATACCATCGCCCATGTAACCAACAATATTTCCAGATTCTTTAAGAAGTCTTACAATTCTCGCTTTTTGTATAGGAGATAGTTTAACAAATACATTTGATTTTTTAAATAGGCGAAGCACACCAGAGTCTGGTAAATTATCAATTTCAGAACCAGTAATTATTCTAGCTGTATTTATATTCACTTTTTTACAAATGCTTTTTGTAACTGCAGCATTATCACCAGTTAAAACGATAACTCTAATGCCTGCATTATTTAGTTTTTCTATAGCAATTTTAGCACTTTCTTTTGGTGGATCTAGAAATCCAACAAATCCAACTAAAGACATTTGAGATTCATCTTTTACGCTAAAATTATCTATATTATTAATGTTTTTCTTTTGACATACAGCTACAACTCTTAAGCCATCTTCATTCAATTTATTTGCAATATCTCTAATATTCTCTTTTATTTCTTTTGTAATAGGTATAAGTTCATGATTATAATCAATAGTATTACAAATATTTAATATTTCTTCAACAGCACCTTTAGTAATTAAAAGTTTTTCTCCATTTTCTTCAACCACAACAGATAATCTTCTTCTACTAAAATCAAAAGGAATTTCATCAACCTTTTTAAATTCATCTACTAAATTTCCTAAATTATTTTTTAAAGCTCTATTTATAACTGCCTCGTCGATACTACCTTTTAAGCCAGTTTGAAAATATGAATTTAAGAAGGCATGTTTTAGAACTCTTATATCTTCATTTCCATATACGTCTAAATATTTTTCTAAAACTATTTTATCTTCTGTAAGAGTTCCAGTTTTATCTGTACATAAAATATTCATAGCTCCAAAATTTTGAATAGAATCTAACTTCTTAACAATAGTTTTTTTCTTAGACATTCTTATCGCACCTTTAGATAAACAAGAAGATAAAATTACAGGGAGCAAAAGAGGAGTAATAGTAATTGCTATTGCAACAGCAAATGTAAAGGCAAGTATTGTATCATGTTTCCAAGCGTTTAATATAAAAATAATAGGAATTAGAACGATCATAAAACGTATTAATAATTTACTAATACCTTCAATTCCTTTTTGAAAACTGGTTTTTGGTTTACCTTGTGTTAAAGTATGAGCTACTTTTCCAAAGTAAGTATTATCTCCAGTTTTAATGACTACAGCTTTTGCACTACCACTTATAACATTAGTACCCATAAAACATATAGTATCTAAATCAGTTATGTTTTCTATATCATCTATTGATTGAATCTCTGTATTAGTAAGCTTTCTAACTGCATCAGATTCACCGGTAATTGATGACTGACCAACATATAAATCTTTAGATTCTATTATGCGAACATCTGCAGGAATCATATCACCTGCTGAAAGAATTACAGTATCACCTAAAGTCACTTCTTTTAATGGGATTTTTTTCTTCTTACCATTCCTTATAACTGTAGCAGTTGTTTCAACCAGTTCTTTTAATTTTTGTGCTGCATTATTAGAGCGAAATTCTTCTACAAATTCAAGAAGTGTACTTACAATTATTAAAACGGCAATTACGATTATATTTGCGGGACTTGGGTTTTCAGGTAAAATAATGTCAGTATAAACTAATATAAAACTAATACCAAGTAAAATACTATTAAACGGACTAAAAAGGCTTGAAAAAAAATAATCATACCACTTTTTGGATCTATTTCCTCGTACCTGGTTGTATCCTAAGTTTTTAATATTTTCTGCGGCTTTTGAAGAACTAATACCATTTTCTGATATTTTATATTTTTCTTTAAATTTTTCTGAGTCTAAAACACAGTCTTCACCATAAAATTTTTTTACATCCAAATCTTCTCTTTTTACATTTGACATATGTATTCCTTCTTCCATATTCATATTGTAGGGTCACATGATTACGCACAAAGTCTATATAAATTATATCACTAAATATTAAAAATTAAACATATAAATGTAGATTTATTAAAAAACATAGATTTGAAAATTATGTAAAGTTGTGATAGAATAAATAACAGAGGACGATTTGTTCCAATATTATATTTTGCAGGAGGAAAATGAACATGAAAACAACTTTGCAAACTGATGATAAGAAACGGACTTTTTCTAATGCAGAAAATATTTCTATAGAAGAAAACGTTAAATCATCAAAAGAGGACAAAAGCTTTGCAGTGGCACAAAGAACAGCAGAAGAAAATTGGCTTGAAGTAAATCCTTTGGCGATCGATCAAACTCTTTTCAAAGAGAAGAGGAAGGACAAAAAGCAGGAAGAGACGCGCAGGCTTATTCTAGAGGCATTTGAGGAATTGAAGAATAATCCAGAAGAATACGGAAAAAACTTTAAAACTATGATGCCAGAGAAAACTTGGAAAGAAGTGACTGTTAGACAACTCAAAGAGTTAGCATGCAAGCTGGGAGACCACATGGCAAATTGGGTTGAACAAGCTCTTGAGTGGGCTCAAAGAATTGCAAACGGAGAAAGTTGGGAAGATGTGTGCAACGAAAGAGATACTGCTAATTGGTACAGAGCGGTTATATGGAAAAGTAGCTACACTGTAATCGTTGGTGGTTCTGCACGCGATAGAAGTCCCTCATCATTCGTAAGCATCTATGGTTACAGAGATTATGAATATATCAGATGTACCGTGCCGTTGGTTGTGCTTTACGAGCAGTAGTACTGTCCACTGTCTAACAAACTAATTGTTGGACAAAAGCAAAGATAAGGGATTAGACTGTAATAAGCCTAATCCCTTATAATATTATTTTGGGAAAAATGGGCTTGGACACCTTTTTTTCTATTTTTATATCCATTCATAAATATAAATAAAATATTTTATAAAACCATTGACAAAATTTATATAACAACATATAATGAATATATGAACAACTATTCATATATAAAAGGAGAAAAAATATGGAAGAAGATTTAAAATGTACGGTAAAACATCCTGATATAATAAAAAAAGTAAAACCACAAATGCCAAAAGAAGAAACACTTTTTGACATAGCAGAATTATTTAAAGTATTTGGCGATACAACGAGAATGAAAATAATATGTTGCCTATTCGAATCGGAAATGTGCGTATGCGATATAGCAGAATTAATAAATGCAACGCAGTCAGCAGTATCACATCAATTAAGAGTATTAAAACAGGCAAAACTTGTTAAGTATAGAAAAGAAGGTAAAGTTGTATATTATTCACTCTCAGATAGACATGTTGAAATTATATTTAACATGGCACTTGAACATATACAAGAAATGTAAAAAAAAACGAATGAAAAGAGGCATCTTGCGGTGTCAAACTGCGTAAAAATTATTTCAACATACAAATGTATAGTTTCAATAATTTTTACTTGTTTTCCTAGCAATATACCACTTTTGATTCGTTTATAAAACAGAGCAATGACATATAATAAAAAGGGGGAAAAAGCATGGAGAATTGCAGACACTGTAATAATGAAGAAGAAAAAGAAGAAAACATAGCATTAGAAATAGCAAAATTAGTTATAGCATTAATTATATTTGTAATTGCTATTGTAAAAATAGTTCCAGAAAAATTAACAATTTGGTTATATATAATTGCATATTTGTTATCAGGTTATGGAGTTTTATTAAAATCAATTAAAAATATATTTAGGGGCGAAATATTTGATGAAAACTTTTTAATGAGTGTTGCAACAATAGGAGCATTTGCAATAAATGAGCCAGTAGAGGCAGTTGCTGTTATGGTTTTCTACAATATAGGAGAATTATTTCAAGATATTGCAACAAACAAATCTAAAAAATCTATTATTTCATTAATGAATATAAAGCCTAAAATTGCAAATTTAAAGCAAGAAAATGAAATAAAAGTTGTAAGTCCGGAAGATTTAAAAATAGGAGATATAATTGTAGTTAAACCAGGCGAAAAAGTGCCAGTAGATGGAGTTATAATAAACGGGGAAACTTTTATAAATACATCAGCTTTAACAGGAGAATCTGTTCCAAGAAAAGTAGGGCTTGATAACGAAGTTTTAGCAGGTTCAATAAATGAAAATAATGTTATAGAACTAAAAGTCACAAAGGAATTTAAAGATACTGCTATTAGTGAAATAATTGAACTCGTGAAAAATTCTAATAAGAATAAATCTAAAACCGAATTATTTATAACAAAATTTGCAAAAATTTATACTCCAATAGTAGTTCTACTTGCAGTTTTTTTAGCATTTGTACCACCAATATTTGTAGGATTTGAAAATTTAAATGAATGGGTAAGAAGAGCATTAGTATTTTTAGTAACATCATGTCCATGTGCGCTAGTATTATCAATTCCACTTGGGTATTTTGCAGGTATTGGTAAAGCTGGAAAAGAAGGAGTACTTGTTAAAGGATCTACTTATTTAGATTTAATTACAAAGGCAAATTCAATAGTACTTGATAAAACAGGTACAATTACAAAAGGTAATTTTGATGTAACAAAAGTAATATTAGCAGAAGAAATTGAAGAAAACGAATTATTAGAAACTGCAGGAATTGCTGAAAGCATGTCAAATCATCCAATAGCAAAAAGTATAATAAACAAAATAAATAAAAAAATCGATACAAAAGAAATTTCTGAATATAGCGAAATTGCAGGTATGGGAATCAAAGTAAAATATAAAGAAGACGAAATTTTAGCAGGAAATTCTAAGTTATTAGAAAGTGAAAACGTAAAATATTATCCATGTAATGAAGTAGGGGCAATAGTATATGTAGCAAAAAATAAAAGATATTTAGGAGCAATAGTTATATCAGATGTAATAAAGGAAGACAGCAAAGAAGCTATCGAAAATATTAGAAAAAATGGAATAAAAAATGTATATATGCTAACAGGCGATAATAAAGAAACAGCAGAAAATGTAGCAAAAAATGTATCAATAGAAAATGTTTTTTCAAATTTATTGCCAAACGAAAAACAAGAAAAGATGAAGGAGATAAAAGAGAAAAACGGAATAACAATTGCAGTTGGTGATGGAATAAACGATGCACCAATTCTAGCTTTAGCAGATATTGGAATATCTATTGGAAATACTGGTTCAGACTTAGCAATAGAAACATCAGACATGGTTATAATGGATGGAAAACTATCTAGTTTAAATAAATTAATAAAAACATCAAAAAGAACTAGAAGAATAGTTATGCAAAACATATACTTTGCAATTGGAGTAAAAGTTCTAGTACTAATTTTAGGAGCCATTGGAATATCAACAATGTGGGAAGCAGTTTTTGCAGACGTAGGTGTAACCTTCATAACAGTACTAAATGCACTTAGAATATTTAGAAGATAAGTTAAAAAAAGCAATAGGTGTTTATATAATACTTATTGTTTTTTAAGTAAATCATACTGGTTTTACCTAATATCTTCTTTAGGTGTTATGTTTTGTTCTAGTAATTCTGGTTTTTTCATGTATCTATAAAATGCTTTTAACGCAGTTGCATAATAAAAACCATCACATATTCTTTCATCAGCAACCCATTTAAGAGATATAGCTTTTTCTTCATGAATATTATCGTCTTCATATATATAACTTTTTTTCTTTTTACCCATTGATAAAAATATGCCAGTTGTTCCAAAGTTATATAAATGATGATAAATTCCATCGATTCCAAGTGAACCAACATTTGTTAAAAATGCACTTGTATGGAACGGACTAGCTTCTATGATAAATTTTGGCATCATTCCATGCTTATCTAAAAACATTAAAAAATTTACAATAACTTTAAATAGCCAGTCAGGCACAATTGATAAAAGCTTTGCTACTTTATCTGTACTGTTTTCAGCCTCTAAATCTTTATTAGTTAAAATGATATTATCCAATTTTTCTTTTACTTCAAATATATTTTCAGAACCAGTAAAATGAAATTTTAAAGTAGTTTCTTCTGATTCCTCTGACATTTCTTTTTTAATTGCAAGAGAAATTTGTATGCCATTTCGTGCATAAGTTCTGCCATCCATTATAAATCTATTTAAGTAAGGCTTTTCTGCAAGTAATCTAACTAGTGCTGCAAATATAACATTCATATAAGATAATTTAATGCCTTCTTGTTCTTTTTTTGAAATATATTCATCTAATGTTTTAAGAGGTAATTCTTGTGTATAGTAAACGTGTGCATCTACTCTTTCTTTCATTACGTGAGGTATAACTCTAAATATGGGTCCAAGTGTTTTTATTTTTCTTCCATCAGATCGTAATCCAAACATTCTATTTCCTCCTTTGAAATATTATATAATAGAAATAATAAACTTGGCAAGAAAAAAATAAAAATTATATTGACGTAACTAGTAGAATTTCATACATGTAAAATATTTCCAAAAGCAATTGACAAAAATGTTATTATAAATTAAACTAATTTGTATAAAGATATTAAATGATAATTATAATATTGAAAGGAAGTGTATAAAATGACTGATAAGATTAATCAATTTAAAAAAATGAGTAAAGAACAATTAATTAACATTATGAATAATCCAAAATCAAGTGAATCAGATATAATTATAGCTTCAATAGAAAAAGGTCATAAAGATATCGAAGAAGGCAATTATTATACAACAGAAGAAATCGTTAAATATTTCGATAGTATGGCTAGAAAATGCTAAAGATGATCTGATTCAAATCTATAATTATATTTTAATAGATTCTTCATACTATGCGATTAAAACAGTAAATGAAATAATGGATAAGGTAAAGTCTATTATAAATTTTCCATATATGTTTAGGAAAGTGCAAATTTATGATGATGAAAATATACGAGAAATAATCTATAAATCATATAGAATAATATATGAAATTGATTCCAATAAAATTTTTGTTCATAGAATTTTTCATTCTGCAAGGTTATTCACCAATTCTATCCTAAAAATAAAAAAATTTAATATCTTTATATAATTATATTGACAAATGACACTGTGTCACATATAATATATGACATAGTGTCATTTTAGTATATGATTTATTTTATCATAGTATAAAGGAGATGATAAAAGTGCCAACAGATACTTTTAACAAGCTTCCAGAAGAAAAAAAATCAAAAATTATATTCTCTGCAAAAAAGGAATTTACAAGAGCTTCCTTAGAAGAAGCATCAATAAAAAATATAGTAGAAGATGCTGGAATTGCAAGAGGAAGTTTTTATCAATATTTTGAAAGTAAAGAAGATTTATTGCAATATTTGTTAGAAGAACGAGCAGAAGAAATGAATAGAAATGTTGAAAATACCCTAGATAAAACAAATGGCGATATATTTGAAGTCTTTATTTCTATATATGATTACATGATAAATGAGTGTATATATAATAAGGAAGTAGATTTTTTCAAAAAAATATTTGAAGAATTAAAAACTAGTCAAGATGATATATTTGCAGTAGATATAAAAAAATACAAACCAAAAAAGATAGAAGAATACTATGAAAAGATAGATAAAACTAATTTAAAAATAAAAGGTAAAGAAGAATTTACACTTTTAGTAAGAATGTTACACGCAGTAACAAAAAAAGCAGTTGTGTCTAATTTTAAATATGAATCAAAACAAAAAGCGAGAGAGGATTATTTAAAACAACTAGAATATATTAAATATGGAGTTTTAAATTAGGAATTAGAATAAGGAGGAAATATGCTTAAGATATTAAAACATTTAAAGAAAACTTGGGTGTCTGTACTAATAATTTTTTTACTTTTGTGCTTGCAAGCATGGACAGATTTAACACTTCCAGATTATACATCTAAGATTGTAAATACTGGAATACAAGCCGGTGGTATAGAGAATGTTGCACCAGAGGTAATTAGAAAATCTCAGATGGATAATTTACTTATATTTACTTCGGATGATGAAGAAATATTAAACAATTACAATTTACTTTCTAAAAATGATTTATCTGGCGATGAATATGAAAAAGTAAAAGAAGAATATCCAGCCATTGAAAATGAAGATTTATATGAATTAAACAAATTAAATAAAAAAGAAAAAGAAAGATTAGATGAAATTATAACAAAACCATTTATGGTAAGCTATTCTTTGCAAAATGAGCAGACAGCGAGTCAAATAAAAGGGCAAATGCTTGTAAATGTTCCAGAAGAACAAAAAGCAATAATTAATAATATGTCCTTAATTGATATTATAAAAAATATGCCACAAGAAAATACTGAAGCATTATTAGCTGAAATTGATAAACAAATAGATAATAATATTGGTATGATGCTAGATCAAGCAGCAGTTCAGGCAACAAAGGCAGAATATACTGCAATTGGTGTAAATACAGATAAAATACAAAATAATTACATATTGCTTACTGGACTTCAAATGATAGGGATTGCATTAATTAGTATGATAGCAGCTGTTACAATTATGTTCTTATCTTCAAGAGTTGCAGCATATTTAGGAAGAACTTTAAGAGATAAAGTATTTAAAAAAGTTTTGCAGTTTACAAGAAAAGAATTTATGGAATTTTCTACAGCATCTTTAATTACGCGTAATACAAACGATATACAACAAATCCAAATGCTTATTGCAATGCTATTTAGAACGGTTGTATATGCTCCAATAATGGGAGTAGGAGGATTCTTAAGAGTTCTTGCTAACAGTAATAACTCAATGGCATGGGTTATCGGACTTGCAATTGTATGTGTTATTTCAATAGTATTAATCCTATTTATAATAGCAATGCCAAGATTTAAAAAATTACAAGACTTAATCGATAAATTAAACTTAGTATCAAGAGAAATTTTAACAGGTCTTCCTGTAATTAGAGCATTTAATACAGAAAAAAGAGAAGAAGCAAGATTTGATGATGCAAATAAAGATTTAATGGATACAAATATATTTGTAAATAGAGCAATGAGTATCATGATGCCAGCCCTTATGTTCGTAATGAATGGAGTTATGCTTTTGATAATATGGGTTGGAGGTCACAAAGTAGACGAAGGAATTTTGCAAGTAGGAAATATGATGGCATTTATACAATACACAATGCAAATTGTAATATCTTTCTTAATGATATCTATGATATCTATAATGCTTCCTCGTGCGGCAGTATCTGCAAAACGTATTAATGAAGTGTTAGAAACTGAGCCTTCAATAAAAGATAAAGAGCAAACAAAAGAATTTATAGAAGAAAAGAAAGGATATGTAGAATTTAAAAATGTTTCATTTAGATATCCTGATGCTGATACGGAAATAATAGAAGATATAACATTTACTGCAAAACCTGGGGAAACTACGGCACTAATTGGTAGTACCGGAAGCGGAAAATCAACAGTAGTAAATTTAATACCACGTTTTTATGACGTAACAGGAGGAGAACTTTTAGTAGATGGTGTAAATGTAAAAGACGTTCCTCAAAAGGAACTTAGAAAAAGAATAGGATTTGTACCACAAAAGGGAAT
>CANRFS010000026.1 GCA_947629965.1 uncultured Clostridia bacterium | reverse complement strand
AAATTTCAAATACTTACAAAAATTGTTATACCTGCAAATATTTCTACATTTATAAATTCACTAAAAGTAAATATAGGACTTTCACTAGTTGGAGTAATATCAGGAGAATTTTTAGTATCAAAAGCAGGGCTTCGGATATTTAATAGTATATGGAGGGCAAGTATTCCAACTAGACTTAGTTATGGCAAGCGTTGTAATACTTTCATTAGTTGCAGCAATTATGTATGAAGCAGTAGTCCTACTAGAAAAAATAATATTAAAAACCAAGAAATTTGGATAATTTTAAATTTAGATTTTTGATTTTTTGATTTTTTTGATTTTTTTTGGGTTTTTTGGACGGACTAGATTTAGTCTTTTTTCAAAAAAGACTAAATCTAGTCCGTCCAAAAAAAGAAAAAAAGAAAAGGAAAAAAGAAGGGAGAGTTAATTTTGAAAAAATATATTATAGGTGTACTTATAATATTAGTAGTCATAGGAGGCATTTTAGCTTATTCATTATTAAAAAGTAAAGATAATAATGAAACAGGAATGACTACGGTAAGATTAAATGAAGTTACACGTTCAGTTTTTTATGCACCGCAATATGTTGCAATAGCTAATGGATATTTTAAAGATGAAAATCTTGATATAGAAATTACAACTGGCCAGGGAGCAGATAAAGTTATGACAGCGGTACTTGCAGGGCAAAGTGATATAGGATTTGCTCGGACCAGAGTCTGCAATATATGTATATAACGAAGGAAAAGAAGATTATATGGAAGTATTTGCTCAAATGACTAAAAGAGATGGATCGTTTTTAATAAGTAGAACAGAAAATAACGATTTTAAATGGACAGATGTAAAAGGTTCTACTATTATTCCAGGTAGAAAAGGCGGAGTACCTTACATGACATTTGAATATGTATTAAAACAAAATGGAATAGATACCAAAAATGATGTAGTTTTAGACGATAGCATTAAATTCGACCTAATGGCAGGAGCATTTGCAGGAGGAAATGCAGATTATGTAACATTATTTGAACCAACTGCTTCTATGACACAGGAACAAGGTAAAGGATATATTGTAGCATCAGTAGGAGAGGCATCAGGAGAAATTCCATATACTGCATATTTTGCAAATAAAAGATATATTGAAAATAATACAGAAATAATACAAGGATTTACTAATGCTATATATAAAGGGCAGGTTTGGGTAAAAGAACATACAGCAAGAGAAATTGCAGAATTAATACAAGAGTTTTTCCCAGATACAGAGTTAGATATGCTTGAAAAATCAATACAAAGCTATAAGGATATAGATGCTTGGAATGAAACTCCAGTTTTAAAAAAAGAAGCTTTTGATAAATTGCAAACAGTTATGCAAGAAGCAGGAGAGCTTACAGAAAAGGCTCCATATGAAATAATAGTAAATAATGAATTTGCAGAAAAAGCTATAAAATAAACAACACTTGAAATGTTATGTAAATTGTGATATAATTTTAACATAAAACTTGAAAGGGAGTGTCAAAAGTGATAATAATGCGGTGGCGCCTAATGGGAGACCAACTAATGCGAAAAATAAACGTATTAGGTAAGTTAATTGAAAAAGAAAGCGAAGGCAATTGGGTAAATTGTGCTTTGCTCCAGGCCTTAAGAATTATTGACATTGCAGGACATTACAGAGGTAGACTACTTAGTTATGAAAAACCACCAATAATAGAGGAGAAAGAGGCTATTTATTTTGAAATTATATTTGAGAATATAATAGACTACAAATCCTTCACTGAAGTTATCGCGCAAGAGCTCTGAATTAAGGGCTCTTTTTTTATGGATATAAATATCGATTACACAAAAATAATAATATTTCTAATTTTGCATATACTATTGCTATTAGGAGAATTTTATGGTTAAAATAGCGTTTTTTGATACAAAAGAATATGATAGAAATTTATTTGATGAATATAATAAAAATTATGGATACGAGATAACATACTTAGAATCAAAATTAAATAGTGAAACAGCTCCTCTTGCAAAAGGATTTGATGTGGTATGTATATTTGTAAACGATATAGTAGATGAAAAGACAATCCAAATATTAAAAGAGGATAAAGTAAAATTAATTGCATTAAGATGTGCTGGATTTAATAATGTTGATATAAAAAAGTTAGGAGATAATTTAGCAGCTGTAAGAGTTCCAGAGTATTCGCCATATGCAGTTGCAGAACATGCAGTAGCATTAATTTTAAGTATAGATAGAAAAATATATAAGGCATATCAACGAACAAAAAAGTATAATTTTACACTAAATGGACTTTTAGGATTCGATATACATGGGAAAACAGTAGGAGTAATTGGAGCAGGAAAAATAGGCAGAGCCTTTATAAATATAATGAACGGTTTTGGAACAAGAGTACTGGCCTATGATAAATTTCAAAATGAAGATTTAGCAAAAGAAATGAATTTTGAATATGTGGATTTAAATACTTTATATCGCAAATCAGATATAATATCATTGCATTGTCCATTAACAGACGAAAATTATAAAATGATAAATGAAGAAGCTTTAAGTAAAATGAAAGATGGAGTCGTTTTAATAAATACAAGCAGAGGAAAACTAATAGATACTAAGAGTTTAATAAAAAAATTGCAAGAAGGTAAAATTGGCGGACTTGGACTTGATGTATACGAAGATGAAGAAGAGTTTTTCCTAAATGATATGTCTAATTCATATGTAAGAGATGAAGAACTATCAATACTTTTAACAATGCCAAATGTAGTTGTAACATCACATCAAGCATTTTTTACGAAAGAAGCTTTAAACAAAATTGCGTTAGATACTTGCGAAAATATAAAAGAATTTTTTGAAACAGGAGATTGTAAGAATAAAGTTTAAAGGCAAATTGAGTACAAACCGTTTTTTAGGAAAAAACGGTTTGTACTCAATTTATTAGTTACTTATTCAGCCTTGGAAAAAGAATCTTTTCCAGCACCACATATTGGGCAAACCCAATTGTCAGGTAATTCTTCAAATTTTACTGCTTCTTTGTCATCATCATAAACAAATCCACATATATCACATATATATTTCATATTATCATCCCCTTTAAAATTTATAATTTAATAATAATATAATAAATTTAAAATGTCAATTAATTATATACATATTATTAATAAATATGATACAATATATATTGTAAGAAATAAGTATAATAGAAGGATTTATATAAATTATGGAAATAAAAAAAGAACAAAAATACATATTAAATGAATGCAGTTCATTTGAGCCAGAGCATATTTTTGAGTGTGGACAGTGCTTTAGATGGAACAAGCAAACAGATGGAAGTTATACGGGTGTTTTTTCACAAAATGTTTTAAATGTTAAAAAAGAAAATGATAAGATAATATTTAAAGGCATAACATCAGGAGATATAAAAAAAGTCTGCACAGAGTATTTTGATTTAGATAGAAATTACGAAGAGATAAAAAGTAAACTATCAAAAGTAGATGATAACTTAAAAAGTAGTATTAAATATGGAAGCGGAATAAGATTGTTAAATCAAGATTTATGGGAAACACTTATATCATTTATAATTTCAGCAAATAACAACATACCAAGAATAAAAGGAATAATAGAAAGACTTTCTAAAAATTATGGAAATAAAATTATTTGGAACGAAAAAGAATATTATACATTTCCAATGCCAAACCAGCTTGCAAAAGCAAGCATAGAAGATTTAAGAAAATTAGGACTAGGATTTAGAGACGTAAGAGTATATGAAACAACAAAAATGATAAATGAAAACAAGCAAGAGCTAGAAAAGTTATCAAATGAAAATGATGCAACAAAATTAAGAGAAGAATTATTAAAATTTCCAGGAGTAGGACCAAAAGTTGCAGATTGTATAATGCTTTTTTCTACACTAAAAAGATTAGAAGTATTCCCAATAGATGTATGGGTAAGACGAGTAATGAATGAATTGTATATAAAAAATGAAGATGAAACAAAAGTAAATAAAAAAGAAATAGAAAATTTAGCAAAAGAAAAATATGGTAATTTAGCAGGAATTGCACAACAATATTTATTTTATTGGAGAAGGGAAGCATAGATAAAAGTATGAGCATGCGATTAATTTATGGACGAGCAGGAACTGGAAAAAGTGAGTTCATTTTGCAAGAAGTAAAAAATAGAATTCAACAAAAAGAGACAGATTTAAAATCTAGCGAAGAAAAACAGAGCCTTTTGGTTGAAAAAATATATATAATAGTACCAGAGCAATTTTCATATGCAACAGAAAAAAGACTATTAGAAACATTAGATGAGCAAGCTTCAATAAAGGCAGAGGTTATAAGTTTTAAAAGATTAGCTCATAGAATATTTGCGGAAGTTCGGAGGAATAAACGAAGTTAATTTATCAAAAACGGGAAAAACCATGCTTGTAAAATATATACTAGAAAAGAACAAAAAGGACTTAAACTTTCTAGGTAAAACAGGTGACATAGATTTAATATTAAGAACTATAACAGAGTTTAAAAAACACTGCATAAATGTAGAAACATTAGAGGAACAAATTAATAAAACTAATGATGAATACTTAAAACTAAAATTGCAAGATATAAACAAAATATATGCAAAATATGAAGAAGCCATTATAGGAAACTACATAGACGAAGATGATGTACTTACAATACTTGCAAATAAAATAAGTAAGAGCAAGATGTTTGATAATAGCAAAGTATATATTGACGAATTTTCAGGGTTTACAGAGCAGGAATATCATATCATAGAAGAAATTGCAAAAAAGGCAAATGAAGTAAGTATAACAATATGTACAGATAGCCTAAGCAAGGAAGATGAGCCAGATAATGATATATTCTATTCAAACAAACAAGTTGTAAAAAAACTAATAAACTGTGCGAGAAATGCAAAAACAAAATTAGAAAATCCAATAGAATTAGATGAAAATTTTAGATTTAAAAATGAAGAACTAAAACATCTAGAAAAAAATTTATATAGTGCAATATATGAAAAATATAATAACGAAGTAAATCATATACATCTTGAACTTTGCAAAAATCCTTATACAGAAGTAGAAAAGCTTGCCCAAAATATAATTAAATTAGTAAGAGACAAAAATGTAAGGTTTAGAGATATTTCGGTACTTACAAAAAATGTAGAAGAGTATACAGGAGCTATAAAAGCAGTTTTTCCAAAATTTGATATACCAGTATTTATAGATAGTACTAAGGAGTTAAACGATAATATTTTAATAAAATATATTCTTGCAATATTTGAAGTGTTTACAAAAAATTGGTCTTCTGATTCAGTATGGAGTTATATAAAAACAGGCTTTGCTGATATAGAAAAACAAGAAATATACATGTTAGAAAACTATTGTAAAAAATGGGGGATTAGAGGAAATAAGTGGTATAAGGAAGATTGGAATTATGATTCATTAAATATAGATATAGAACACATAAATGAATTAAGAAAAAAGATTGTAAATCCATTGATAAATTTAAAACAAAAATTAGAAGGACAAAAAACGGCTAAAGACATTACAGTAAAGCTATATGAATTTTTAGAAGAAAATAATATAAAACAAAAATTACAAGATAAGATATATGATTTAGGCTCTGAAGAGGAAAATAAATTCGCAAATGAATATTCTTCTTGTTGGAATATAATGATACAAATTTTGGATGAGATAAATTTGGTATTTGCAGATAAAAAAATGACTTTTGAAGATTATAGAGAAATTTTAAAATCAGGATTAGAAGTAAGTTCGTTTGGAGAGATACCAGAAAGTCTTGATCAAATAATTATTGGAGATGTAGAAAGATCTAGAAATCATAAAGTAGATACACTATTTATACTAGGCTTAAATGACGGCGTATTTCCAAGTACAAATTTTGCAGAAGGTTTTTTAAATGATAAAGATAGAAATTATTTAAAAGAAAATGGAATTGAGCTTGCAAAAGGAACTTTAGAAAATATCTATGAAGATAGATTTAATATATACAAAGCATTTACCACAGCAGAAAATGATATTTATTTATCTTATGTATCAGCAGACAAAGAAGGTAAGGCAGTAAGAGCATCAACTTTAATTACAAAAATAAAAAAGATATTTCCAAAATTAATTGAAAAAAGTAGCGTAATAGAAGATACATCATACATAAGTACACCAAAACAAGCTTATGGAGAGCTCTTAATCAATATAAGAAATTCAAAAAATGGAGAAGCGGTAGATGATATTTGGAAAGCTACATATAATTGGTATATAAAAAATAAAGAATGGAAGGAAAAAATTTTAAGAAGTATAAAAGCATATGACCAAAATAGATATGCTGAAAAAATATCAGAAGGAAACATTCAAAGATTATATGGAAATATACTTAAAACTAGCGTGTCTAGATTAGAGCAATATAGAAAATGTCCATTTTCTTTCCATCTAAAATATGGTTTAAAATTAAAAGAAAAAGAAGATTTAAAAATAAAACCTATTGACACAGGTTCATTTATGCACGATATAATAGATACGTTTTTTGAAAATGTAAAAGACGTAAAAAATATTAGCGATGAAGAGATAGAAAACGAAGTAAACCAAATTATAAATGACAAATTACTTTTAAGTAAGAATTACATTTTTACAGGCACGCCAAAATTTATGGTATTAACAAATAGGCTAAAAAAGGTTGTTTTGCAGTCAATAAAATATATAGTTTATCAAGTTCAAAATGGTGATTTCGAGATTTTAGGAAACGAGTTAGAATTTAAAAAGCAAATAGACAATGTAGAAATTACTGGTAAAATTGATAGACTAGATGGATTCGAAAATGAAACTGGTAAATATATAAGAATAATAGATTATAAATCATCTGACAAAAGTATTGACTTAAATGAATTAATAACAGGAACACAAATTCAGCTAATCACTTACTTGGACAGCATGAGCCAAAAAGAAAATGCAACTCCAGCGGCAATGCTTTACTTTAGCTTAATTGACCCAGTAATAAAATCAAGTAAGAACAAAACAGATGAGGAAATAAAAGAAGAAATAAAAAAGAAATTTAAAATGAATGGAATGATTTTAGCAGATATTGATATAATCAAGAAGATGGATAAAACCTTAGAAAAAGGCTCATCAAACAGCATTCCAGTTTATATAGATAAAGATGGAAATATAAGCAAATCAAGATCAAATGCAATTACAAAAGAAGAATTTACTAAGTTACAACAAACTGCAGAAAAGGTAATAAAACAAATAGCAAAAGAAATATTAGAAGGAAATATTGATATCAAACCAGCATATTACAAAAAAAATAAAACAGATACATGTAAATATTGTGAATATAAATCTATTTGTGGATTTAATCCAAAAGTACATAATTATTCATATATAGAAAACAAGTCGAAAGAAGAAATATTAGATGAATTATAAAATTCGTAAAATTCGACAAAAAAGGGGACAGACCCCTTTTTTGCCAAAAACAAAGAAAGAAGGAGATACAATTATGGGAATGATAGGATTCTATGCAGGTTCATTTGATCCTTTTACAAATGGACATTTGCAAATCGTAAAAAAATCTGCGAAATGTTTTGATAAGGTAATTATAGGAATAGGACACAACGCAGAAAAAAAAGAGAGAATAGACAAATATAAAATGAAAATAGCAATAGAAAAAACAATAGAAGAAGAAAATTTGAAAAACGTAGAAGTAGTTATTTACGATGGACTTACTGTGGACAAAGCAAAAGAATGTAATGCAAATATTTTAATAAGAGGATTAAGAAATGGTACCGATTATGAATACGAAGAAAACATATCAGCAGTAAATGAAAAAGTAGCTAGTATGGACACGTGTTACTTTAGAGCAGGCGATTTAGGATATTTATCATCTAGCATAGTTATGGAATTATATACTAATAATGTAGAAATAGATAAATATGTTCCAAAAGCAATAGCGGAATTGTTAAAATCATTAAAAAAATAATAAGACTTATATAAATGCAAAGGAGAAATTATGGGAGTATTATTTGCAGTGTTATTAACACTGGCTATATTCGTACTATTTGCGGTAAAAAAGAGCTATATAGAGTTAATTATTAATTTAATAATTTATTTAATAATAGATTGGGCAATAGTATCTATATTTTCTAAGGCTCCAGTAATAGGGATGATAGGAGTTTCAGTTGGAAAACCAATAGTTAATATATTAATTTACACTATTATAGGATTAATAAGCATGGGAATATTTTATTATCTATCACAAAGATATAATTTTGTAATACCAATAATAGTATATGTATTGATAAATCTAGTAATAAGTAGATTTTATATGAGTATATCTGGTAATATATTATTAGATGTACTATTTAATATTATAATAGGAGCAATACTAGTTTTTGTTTATAAAAAAACTAGAGCAATGGAAGAAGTAAAATGGTTTGCAATTATAGGAGTTATAGTTGAGGCAATCTTAAAATTTGGAATATCTAAAATATTTTTTTAAATTTTAGAAGGGAGCATTAGATATGCGAGCTATAGGTGTAACAGGAAATTCAGGAAGTGGAAAAACATTAATAAGTTCCGTATTAAAAAAAGAATACAATACAGATATCATAGATGCAGATAAAATTGTAAAAGAAATGTCTATGCAAGGAACAGTTTATTTTAAAGAAATTGTAAAAGAATTTGGTAAGGCTATTTTATTAGAAAATGGACAAATGGATAGACAAAAACTTGCAAATATAATATTTACAAATGCTAAAAAAAGAGAGAGATTAAATTCCCTTACATTTAAATATGTGGTAGAAGAAATAAAAAAAAGGATAAGTTTAACTAAAAATGAAACAGTTATAATTGATGCCCCACTTTTAATAGAAAGCAATCTAAATGAAATATGCGATATAGTCATATCAGTAATAGCAGATGAAAATGTAAAAATTCATAGAATATGTAAAAGAGACAATATAGATGAAAATCTTGCAAAAGCAAGAATAAGTGCTCAACCTAATAATGATTTTTACATAAAGAATTCTGATCTTGTAATTGTAAATAATGATGATTCTAACATAGAAGAAAATATAAGTAGCATAAAAGAAATAATAGAAAGCAAAATGATAAAAAATAAAGAAATTGTAGTTATTCAAGATAGAGATATAAAAATTCTGCAATTTAAAAAATTATTAGAATATAGCAATATTTTAACACATGTATTTACCTTAAAACCACTTGACTTCGGAAGTAATGATACTTATAAAAAAATACAAGAAAAAGCAAATAATAATTATAAATCGCTATGTGAATTACTAAATTTAGATAGCACAAACATAATAAGACCATATCAAACACATACAAATAATATAAAAGAAGTAATTAATGAAACAGGAATTTTTAATGAAGAATTTACAAATGTAGATGGACTAGTTACAAAAGAGAAAGATAGAATATTATCCTTATCTTTTGCAGACTGCACGCCGTTATACTTATTCGACAAAAATAAAAAAATTATTGGAAATATTCATTCAGGTTGGCAAGGAACAACGAAGAAAATAGCAAAAAAGGCAATAGAATTCATGAAAGAAAAATACAATTGTAATCCAGCAGATATTATATGCGTAATTGGGCCAACAATACGAAAATGTCATTTTGAAGTACAGCAAGATGTAAGAGATATATTCTATAGGGAATTTAAATATATGCAAAATATAAATGATATAATCGTATATAACGAAAACACAAAAAGTTATTTTATAGACACAGTAGAAATCAATAAAAATTTACTAAAAGAAGAAGGAATACCAGAAAAAAACATTGTAGACAGTAAGATTTGTACTGTTTGCAATAGCAATATTATTCATTCATATAGAAAAGAAGGAGAAAAAGCAGGAAGAAACACAGCACTAATATGTTTAAAATAGAATTTTTTTTCCTTTTTTGGACGGACTAAATTTAGACTAAATTTATACAAATGACAAATTGTTTTATTATTGCTGTAAAATAGTTTAAAGAAAAGGGGTAAAATATGTATAAAACATGGGAAGAATTAGAAGAAGTATGCAAGCATTGTACTAAATGCAAGTTATGTAATAATAGAAACAATGTTGTAATAGGTACAGGAAATAAAAATGCAAGAATAATGTTTATAGGAGAAGGCCCAGGAGCAGATGAAGATATGCAAGGAATTCCATTTGTAGGAAAAGCCGGGAAGCTTATGGACAAGGCCTTTCAAGGAGTTGGAATAAAAAGAGAAGAAGTATATATTGCAAACATAGTAAAATGCAGACCACCAAATAACAGAAATCCAGAAAAAGATGAAGCACTTGCATGCAAAGAATATTTAGATTCTCAAATAAAATTAGTAAATCCTGAAATAATTGTACTACTTGGGAGTGTAGCATTAAAAAATATATTAGGAGAAGAATATGGAATAACAGCAAGTAGAGGAAAATGGTTTGAAAAAGATGGAATAAAATATTTGCCAACATTTCATCCAGCAGCTTTATTAAGAGATGAAAGTAAAAAAATAGACTTTTGGAATGATTTAAAAAAATTGTAATTTGTTTTATTTATTACTGTAAAATAGTTAAATATAATTTTTTCAAGACGTCCTTCTTCACCAAAATTATTATTTCATAATAATTTTGGATTCGAAGCTCCTATTTCAAAAATTATATTTAAACTATTTTACTAATCAAATTAACTTAAAAACAATTACACAAATTACAATTTATCTATACTTTATAAATCATTAATATTTTCAGTGGTTTGATTGAATCCAAATAATTTTTTGATTTTTCTTATAAAAGTATTAACAAAAGAAAAAGCATTTTTTGTATTATCAACAAGCATAAGGCCAGTATTAACCTTTTCAAACAAATTAATTTCGCCATATTGTTCTATATATGATTTTTTCTCTTCTATAACATTCATCATATTACAATAAAATTCATTATAGAAAGTATAACCATCTGCAAAACCAATTATATTTTTATAATTATAAAGTTTAGACTTGAAATCTTTTATATCCTCTAGGTTTCTTATATTATTAAATTCACTTTTAAAAAATTTAGTCATAATCAAATTTTGTGTTTTGAAAAATAGAGATTTAATATCTTCCTTAGTTTCATCTATTAATTTATTTAATAATTTTATAGAGCTTGTTTTTTCCGTATATTGTAACTCATTTGAATAATAGTTTATGTTATTTTGCAATGATAACAATCGATCAAAATTCTTTTCAACTAAAGCATATGTTTTTTTATCGGATTTTACAATAAGTGTATTCTTAAAAACATCATTACTATTTAAAGTACTGTGATATAAAGGATATGTACCTGTAAAATATGCTATTTGATTTAAAAGCGCGCATTCCAAAGGATAATAATTAGGGCTAATTGTATTTATTGAAATTCCATAATATGTTTCATTTACGGAATCCATCATATTTGCCTCAGATGCCATAAGCTGAACAGAAGCTTCGTTTAAAGCAATACCAGTATTAGAAGAAAGAGAATACAATCCCATTCTAGATATATTACCACTATTATCATAAAGCTCTTGAATATAGTGTATACATTCATGCACAGCAAGAGTAGAAATTTCATTAAAATCTACTGATTCATTAAAATAAATAGAGTTATCTTTGTAAAAATATTTTGCGCCAGAAGAATCTTTAGGCATTTTAGCAACATACATATTAAGCCTTGAAATAGATTCAAACAACTCACTTTTATTTAAGTTGTGCTCTGGAAAAGCAAGGCATAGTTTATTTGCTACATTAATTGCAATAGTATTCACTTTTAAAGTATCAAGTTGGTTTATAACTTGAATACCTTCTTTTTTTAATTTAGAATGAATGCTCAATTAACTTAACTCCTTATTCTTTGGTATATAGACATTATATAATATAAAACCATAAAAAATATTTCATATGTATTAAACTTGTATTACATTTTCATTACAAAAGGACTTTCATTTCGAAAGTCCTTAAAATATTTTATATAACAGAAAACACTATGAAACTTTTAACTTTTTAAATTTATTTTCATTTTTTCTATATATTTCATATTCATTCATAGCATTGTTTAATAATTGCTTATATGCTACAGAATTAGGTTTATATTTAATTTTACAAAAAGCCTGTATAATAGTAGTATTAATAATTTCTCTATTAAATTTAACTATATCTGGATTTATTATAATTTTATTTTTTGTACATTTATAAAATTCGTTATTTAATCTTTTGATAGAATAATCTTCTGGAGCAAATTTTAAAATATGTCTTGCAATTTCCATTGCATATTCTACTTCTGTTTCGGCAATTGTATTGTATAATTTTTGAATAGCTATATTAATAACATCTATGTTATCAATATTTTTATAGAATTTTGGCAAGAATAAGTCAATTTCATTTTCCTTTTTATTTAATTCAATTGAAGATATATTTGCATACTTAACATTTAGTTTTAAGCTATTTCCTAAAACACTTACTGTTAGATATGTTTGATTATTAACTACTTTTTTAAATTTTAAAACCTTCATATTTGCCCCCTACTAAAAGAAAAATCTGTTCTACAAATACATGTTTGCTTTCAGTAAAAATATTTTACATTTAAGATTAAAAAAAGTCAATAGGTTTTTTAGATAAATATTGAAAAAAGTTTTTAATACTGATAAAATGAAGTAAAATAAAAAAGCGGAGGAAAATAAAATGGAAAAATGTTTATTGCTAGGGAATGGCGGAAGAGAAGCCGTTCTTGCAGAGTACATAAGCAAAGGATATGAACTTTATACAGTATGCCCTTATGAAAATCCTACTATAATAGAACATGTAAAAAAATCAAACGGAAAATATATAGTAGATGATCCTTTTAATAAAGAAGTCGTAAAAAACTTTATAAAAGAAAATAAAATTGATACATGTGTAATTAGTAGTGACAATTTGTTGCAAGACGGATTAATAGATGTTGCAAAAGAATTAGGACTAAAAACATTTGGACCGACTTCAAAAGGAGCAAAAATAGAATGGAGTAAATCATATAGTTTAGGAATAGTAGAAAAACTTGCACCTGAAATGATAATTAAAAATTACAATATAACAAATTTAGATGAACTAAAAAATGTTATAGACCAATACGATGATGATAATTTTGTGGTAAAACCAGAAGGGTTAACTGGAGGTAAAGGTGTAAAAGTAGGAGGAATCCATTTTAAAGGCAAAGAAGAAGGATTTGAATATGCAAAAAGCTGTTTAGAAAGAAGCGGAAA